>NZ_LR025085.1:300000-440120 GCF_900560745.1 Buchnera aphidicola (Cinara strobi)
TTATGAAACAAATTAAAAAAAATAAAAGAAATAAAATATTTGAAAATATTAAAGATTATCTAATAAAATTAAAATAAAACATATAAAATATAGATACCAAACATATAAATTATTAAAATAATTAAATCAAAAGGAATAACCATGATAAAAATAAAACTAGCTCGACACGGAGTTAAGAAAAAACCATTCTATAAAATAGTAATATCAGACGTAAGATCCCCCCGTGATGGAAAATTCATTGAGCGCGTTGGATACTTTAATCCTTTTGCTCAAAAAAAGGAAATAAGAGTTCATTTTTATGATGATAGAGTGAAATATTGGTTAAAAAGAGGAGCTAAAACATCAAATACAGTAAAAAATTTATTACTTGCATATCAAAAAAAAAAATAATTAATAATCAAATTACATTATTACTTTATAATCATTATGATTATCATCGGAAAAATTGGTAATCCATATGGAATTTTAGGATGGATTCACGTTATTTCTTTTACTGAATTAAAAGAAAATATTTTCAAATACTTCCCGTGGAATATAGAAAAAATAAATATAAAAATTAAAAAAAGCGATGTAATAAAATACAAATTACATATAAAAAATTTCATTATACAATTTAAAAATATACATACTAGAACACAGGCTTATAAATTTGCAAATAAAAATATTTTCATTAAAAATGACCAATTGCCTCAACTAGGAAATAAAAATTATTACTGGAAAGATATTAAAAAATGTACAATATTTAACCTAAAAAAAAAAATAATCGGACCAATTATTAATATTCTTGAAAACCGAGTATACAATATTTTAGAGGTTTGGTATAAAGAAAAAAATAAAACTATATATATACCTTTCATACAACCTAATTTTATTAAAAAAATAAATATAAGTAAAAAAATTATCATTTCTAAATGGGTTTGATTTAAAATAAACATACAACTTAAAAGTAAGATTAAAAATGATACAATTTAGTATTATTACTATTTTTCCAAATATGTTTGACACAATCTTTCAATACGGGATTATAAAAAAAGCTATCCAAAAAAAAATTATTAATATTAATATTTTTAATTTAAGAAAATATAGCACTAATAAAAAAGGAACGGTAGATGATAAAGTATATGGCGGTGGTTCCGGTATGATAATTATGTTTTTACCACTATTCAAAGCAGTTCAAGCAGCAAAAAAATCACTAAATAAAAAAAGTAAAGTAATATATTTATCTCCTCAAGGAAAATTATTAAATTATCAACAAATCAAACGATTTATTAAGAAAAAACATTTAATATTTATTTGTGGTCGATACAAAGGAATCGATGAACGGTTTATAAAGAGCCAGGTTGATGAAGAATGGTCTATTGGTGATTATATACTAACTGGAGGAGAATTACCTGCAATGATTTTTATAGATACTATTACACGATCTATTCCAGGTGTTTTAAATAATAAACAATCATTGCATGAAGATTCATTCATAAACGGGTTACTAGATTATCCAAATTATACTCGTCCTAAAAAAATAAATAATTTTTCAGTTCCATCAATTCTACTATCAGGGAATCACAAAAAAATTAAACAATGGAGATTAAAACATGCAATAAAAAATACTCAATTAAAAAAACCAAAAATGCTGATTAATTATAAAAAGTTAAATAAAAAAAATTTTTTTCAAAAATAAATACATTAATAGGTATATTGATCATGAATAATTATATCCAACTTATTGAAAATGAATATAAAAAAAAAGATATTCCTAACTTTAGATCCGGTGATTCAGTCATTATAAAAATATGGATTTCTGAAGGTAGTAAAAGAAGAATTCAATCTTTTGAAGGAATAGTTATAGCAAAAAGAAACAGAAATCTAAATTCATCTTTTACTGTTCGAAAAATCTCTAATGGAGAAGGAATAGAAAGAAAATTCTTAATACATTCTCCAAATATACATGAAATAAAAATTTTAAAAAAAGGATTAGTCCGACGAGCAAAACTATATTATTTACGTACGCGTATAGGTAAATCAGCTAGAATTAAGGAAAAATTATTACATTCATCAATATAATTACATTATACTTAAAAAATATTAAAAATAAAATTTATTATTATAATAGTGAGATAAATTATGCAGTCAGAAATCCCAATTGACTGCACAAAATATTTTAAAATATCTTAAGATATTCCACCTATTGTTAATTTATTAATCTTAATTGTAGGCTGACCAACACTAACAGGAACATTTTGTCCATCTTTTCCACAAATACCTAAACCGCTATCCATACATAAATCATTTCCGACCATAGAAATAGATTTCATTACATCAATTCCAGATCCTATAAGTGTAGCTCCTTTAATAGGATAGATAATTTTACCATTTTTAATCATATATGCTTCAGAAGTAGAAAAAACAAAATTTCCTGAAGTAATATCTACCTGACCACCACTAAAATTAACTGCATAAATACCTTCCTCTACACTTAAAATAATATCTTCACGTTTATCTATTCCGGGTAGTAAATATGTATTAGTCATACGTGGGATAGGGAGGCATGCGTATGACTCTCTACGTCCATTTCCTGTGCTTTTTTGATGCATTAAATGAGCATTTAACTTATCTTGTAAAAAAGACTTTAAAATTCCATTTTTTATTAAAATATTATATTGACTCGATGTTCCTTCATCATCAATATTAATTGATCCTCTACAATCAATTAACGTTCCATCATCTACAATAGTACATAGGTTAGAAGCAACTTCTTGACCTATTTTTTTAGAAAAAATAGATGTTTCTTTTCGAATAAAATCTCCTTCCAAGCCATGTCCAACAGCTTCATGAAAAACAATTCCTGGCCATCCTGATCCTAAAACTACCGGAAATAAACCAGCCGGGGATAATTTTGCTGATAGAGCAACTAAAGCAATACGAACTGCCTCTTTTGCCCAAAAATCTATTAATTTTTCACTATTTATTTTTTTTTTTATAAGATCATCAAATTTAAGCCTACCTCCTCCTCCGCTATAACCTTTTTCACGATTACTATTTTGCTCAACAATCACGCAAATAGTAACATTAATCAATGGGCGAATATCTTTTGAAATAAAGTCATTATCTGTAGAACCAACTACTATCTCTTCATATTCACAGGTAAGTGTTGCGTACACATCAATCACTCGAACATCTTGTTTTCTTGCTATGCAATCAATGGTATTTAAAATATAAATTTTTTTTTCAACAGAATATTTTTTTATTGAATTAATATTAGTGTAAAAATATGAATTATTCTTTATAGATAAGTTTTTTTTAAAAATACGATTTGATTTTGAAGGAAGCATGCTGCATACAGAGTTTGTACAATTAATTAAATTTTCTAATTTAATAGAATTAGTATAAGAAAAACTAGTAGAAAAATTTTTAACTATTCTAATTCCTACTCCTTCATCAAAAAAATAAGTTCCTTTTTTAATTATTTTATTATCTAAAATCCATACCTCTTGTTGTTTAGATTGAAAATAAATATCTCCAAAATCTACTTGACTATCTGACATAATATTTAGTAAAAAAAAAATATCATTTTCATTAAAATCATATTTATTAAATAAAAAATTCTTTTTAATATTTTTCATTAAAATTAATCTCTTTAAATCATTAATTAATAAAATATTATTATATAATATAAATATTATGTTTTAAAAAAAATTCTTAATTTGAATTTAAACTATCTGTCAAAAGAATACATAATTTTATATATATTTTATTAAAATATTTTTATAAAAACTACATAATTGATTTATTAAATGTTATTATACATAAATCTTATTAATTCATTTATAAAAACATATTCATAAAAAGGAAAATATATGAATCAGAAACTTAAAATCCTTCTAATAAACGGACCTAATCTAAATTTATTAGGCGAACGTGAACCTTCAATATATGGAAAAGAAACCTTACAGAAAATCATAAAAATAATAAAAAAAAAAGCTAACCAATTAAATACTAAAATATTTCATTTCCAATCTAACGCAGAACACAAGTTAGTAGAAAAAATACAAGAAAGTAGAAAAGCAGGGATACAATTCATAATAATAAATCCCGGTGCATTTGCACATACTAGCATATCTATGCGAGATGCATTTTTAGCAGTAAGAATTCCATTTTTTGAAATCCATATCTCCAATATATTTTCTAGAGAAAATTTTAGATCACATTCCTGGTTATCCGACATATCAAATGGAATTATATCTGGATTTGGTTCAGATGGATATATTTGGGCATTACGTACAGCAGTTAACATTTTAACAAAAAAATAACTGTATATTAAGATAGTAATATTTGCAAAAGTTTATAAATTTTCCTATAAAAATCTTTTAAAAAATAAAATTTATTGCTAGATTAATAAAATTTATTTTAATTTATTTATTTTTATAATAAATACTTAACTTTTTTCGTAATGTACCTCGACTAATTCCTAAAATTAACGCTGCTTTCGTTTGATTCCCTCTAGTATATTGCATGATACTATCAAACAACGGTTTCTCTATTTCAGATAAAAACATTTGATATAAATTATTTTCTTTTTTTTTAATAACGATTAAAAAAAAATTTTTTAAAGCAATTCTAATATAGTCAGTTAACGGAATATATGAAATTTCTTTATTAATCAAGTTTGATACAATAAATGGACTAGATTTTTTTCTACTTAACATAAAATTTACTTAATTTTATTAATATAAAAAACGATTAAAATAAAAATACAAAGAATTTTTGTTTGCTTGCAGGAAAATTAATGAAAAAAAATTCATAAAATTATTATACCAGATAAGTATATATTTTAAAATTTAGACATTCTATTTTTTATTTCATGGATTCATGTCTTCTATATATAACGAATTAATTAATATAATCATATCTATTGGTGGTGAGACTATCCAAATTCTTTGTATTCGAGTGATAGGATGAGAAAATTTTAACATTCTAGCATGAAGTGCCGGACGAGAAAAATCTAAAAATATTTTTAATAACTTATTTGAAAAATTAAAAACTTTTGGTTGTATACCTCTAGAATATACACTGTCCCCTAATACAGGATGACAGATAGATGAAAAATGTACTCTAATCTGATGCATACGACCAGTCTTTGTACGTACCCGAATATATGTGTAGTGATTAAATCTCACTATGATCTTATATTGAGTAATTGCTTCTTTTCCTCCTGAATTAATAGCCATTTTAGTACGATTAAACATATTTCTTTTAATAGGACTATTAATTTCTCCATTTTCCTCCATACGACCAATCACAATTACGTCATATTCTTTTATAACCTGACGTTTTTTAAATAATTTTATACAATATTGATATGAAAAAATAGTCTTGCTAATTAACAATAATCCTGTAGTATTTTTATCTAATCGATGAACAATTCCGGCTCTTGGAAGCTTCATATTATTTGGGTAATGATAAAGTATAGCGTTAAATAACGTTCCAGAGATATTTCCATATCCGGGGTGAACTACAAAATTACTAGGTTTATTCACTATCAATATTTCTGAATCCTCAAAAAAAATATCTAATGGTATATTTTCTTTATGAATAGAAATAAAATTTAATTGTTTCTTTATAGAAACAGATATTAAATCTTTTAAAAAAATTTTTTTTTTGGAATTTTAATTATAACATTATTAACTGAAACATATCCTAGTAAAATCATTTTTTTAATATATGAACGAGACACTGTAGAAATAAATTTTGTTAAAATTATGTCTAATCGAGAATTTTTATGAATTAATCTTGAAACTACAAAACTCATTTTTTTAAAATAATACATATTATACTCATTGGATTTAAAAATTTATTTATTCAAAATAAAAAATAATTCATTATAATAAACATTTTATCATTTAACTTTTAATAAAATATTTTAACAGAAATATCAAATTTTACATATAAAAAATTAAAATTTAAAAAAAATAATAAAATATTCATTTTATATATATTAATATTTTTTTATAAAATATATTATAATATTTACATATATCATTATGATATTTTTTAATACTATTTAAGAGTACTTTAAATATATGAAAACTGATGAAATTCGAACTATGTTTTTAAAATTTTTTAAAGAAAAAAAACACCATGTTGTTTCGAGTAGTTCTTTAATTCCTAAAAACGATGATACCTTGTTGTTTACAAATGCTGGTATGAATCAATTTAAAGACATATATTTAGGATATAAAAAAATTCGTCCGATATCTTATGCTAGTTCTCAATATTGCATTCGAACAGGTGGAAAACATGACGACTTTGAGAAAGTAGGATATGCACCTTATCATCATACATTATTTGAAATGTTAGGAAATTTTAGTTTCGGGGAATATTTTAAAGAAAAAGCTATCCAATATGCATGGGAGTTTTTAACTCATAAAAAATGGTTGGGATTATCTAAAGATAAAATTTGGATTACATACTATTACTGTGATCAAGAAACAAAAAATACTTGGTTAAATATTATTAAAATTCAATCCAATCATTTAATCGAAATACATGATCATGATAATGTTAAGTATAATTCTGATAATTTCTGGAAAATGGGGGATTCAGGTCCATGTGGACCTTGTACAGAAATTTTTTATGATACAAGAAAAAAAAATAAAAAAAATAAAATAATAAAAAATAATAAAGATTTACAAAAACATTGTATAGAAATATGGAATCTAGTATTCATGCAATTTAACCAAACTAAATCTAATAAATTAATTCCATTACCTATCTTATCAGTAGATACAGGAATGGGGTTAGAACGTATTTCCATAATTTTACAGAATGTTAGTTCTAGCTATAAAACTGATAACTTTTTAAAATTAATAGCATCTATACAAAAAAAAATAAATATTAAAAAAAAAAATAATATTGCATTAAGAATTATTGCCGATCATATAAGAACAACTGTATGTTTAATTTCTGAAGGAATATTACCTGGAAATGAAGGAAGAAGTTATGTATTAAGGAGAATAATACGACGTGCTCTAAGTCACGGGTATTTTATGGGAATACGCAATCCATTTTTTTATAAATTATCAAAAACTATTATTAATAGTATGAAAAATATAAATATAGAATTTAATATTTCTCGAAAAATAAATAATATAAAAAATATCTTACTTAATGAAGAAAGACAATTTCATTTTACCATAAAAAATGGAATGAAGAAATTAAAAAAAATAATCAAAAAAATAAAAAATAATCAATTATGTGAAAAAAAAATTTTTTATTTATACGAAACATTCGGTTTACCCATTGAAATAACTAAAGATATCTGTAAAGAAAAAAAAATATTCATTGACTCAAATAAATTAAATAAAATTATAAAATCTAATCAAAAGAAACAAAAAATAAAAAATAAAAAAAAAGTAAAAAAAAATTCATCTTTAATATTCATAACAAAAAAATCTATTTTTGATGGATATAGAGAATATATCAGAAAATCAAAAGTTGTTCAAATAATTCATAATAACTCAAGTCAGTCTAAATTATTAGATAATTCTATAGGGATTATTATCTTAAATATCACACCTTTTTATGGTGAATCTAGTGGTCAAATAGGGGATTCAGGGGAAATAAAAAATAAAAACGGAACATTTATTGTTCAAGATACTCAAAAATATAAAGATTATATTGCACATATCGGATTTATGAAAACTGGGACGATAAATATTAAAGATATTGTAACAGCTAAAATAAATATTAAAAAAAGAAGAATGATACAATCTAATCATACAAGTACACATTTACTACATGCAGCATTAAAAAAAATCTTTAACTCTAAAATAGTACAAAAAGGATCATTAATAAACGAACATCAATTAAGATTCGATTTTAGTTGTCATCAAGATATCACCGAAAAAATTATTAATGATTTAGATATTATTATAAATAAAAAAATTCAAAAAAATATTCCAATCAATACAATTACTACATCCTTTCAAAAAGCTAAAAAATATAATGCAGAATATTTGTTCTCTAAAAAATATAAAAAAACAGTCCGTTTAATTGAAATTAATAATTTTTCTATTGAATTATGTACAGGAACTCACCATACAGATACTGGTCAAATCGGGAGTTTTAAAATTATATCTTGTAAAAATATTGGAAAAAAAATAAAACGAATTATTGCAATAACTGGAATAAAGGTTATAAACTATTTATATGATATGATAAAAAAAGAAAAAAAAATCAATCAGCTATTCAAAACAAACAAAGAAAATACTTATCACTCTATCAAAAAACTATTTAAAAAAATTGAAAAAATAAAAAAAGAAAATGAAGAAATAAAAAAAAAAAATATTCAATATATTGCTAATAATTTATTAAAAACAGCAAAAACTTACAATAAAATACTTCTAATTATTCAAACAATATCAAATATTAAACATATACACCTTAGAATAATTTCTGATATTATTCAAAAAAAAATAAATTCAGCAATCATAATTCTAATTAATACTGATGCTCCAAAAATAACATTTTTAATTAGTGTTAGCCATAATGTTATTAATAACATACATGCGTTAGAAATAGCAAAAATACTCTTTCTGGTCTTACCTGGAAAAGGAGGAGGAAAAAAAAATATAGTAGAAGGAAGAATTATTAAAAATAATATTTCAATACAAGAATTAAAAAAAATAAAAGATATAATTTTAAAAAAAATAAAATAATAAATAATAATAAATTATAAAAACGCAATAAAAATTTATGAATTTTTTATTAAAAAATATTATTATGTAATTAAATTATATTTTTAAACTTAAAAAAAAAGGAATCACGGGAATGCTTATTTTAACTCGTCGAATTGGCGAAACATTGATAATCGGCGATGAAATAACAGTAACAATATTAGGAATTAAAGGAAATCAAATTCGTGTTGGTGTTAATGCACCTAAATCAATATCTGTACACCGAGAAGAAATATATAAAAGAATACAATTAGAAAAAAAAAAAATTACATAAAAATATAAAAATAAATACTGTATTTTGTATGTCAACAAAATACAGTAACGTTTACTAAAAATTTTAATTATTTAATTTTTAAAATTTTATTTGACTTATTGCATAAAATCTATAATATAATTATATTAAGTAATTTGAAAAAATATTAAAAATATTCAATAGGTGAGATGGCCGAGCGGTTTAAGGCGCTCCCCTGCTAAAGGAGTATGTATTTATATGCATCGAGGGTTCAAATCCCTCTCTCACCATAAAATAATATTATTTATGCATCCGTAGCTTAGTTGGATAGAGCACTCGGCTACGAACCGAGAGGTTGGAGGTTCGAATCCTTCCGGATGCATAAATAATATTATTTATAAAAATTTACTATATATCATAGTAAAACTTTTTAAAAATAAAAAATAAAATTTTTTAATATATTTCAGGTATGAAATTGTGTATATCCCTAGAATTTATTACAACCAAATAATCAATATTAATACAATAATAAAACTTAAAAAAAATACTATACATTATTGCATGAATGTTCTTAGATTAAAAATAGATAATATTATTCATTTATTTAATAATACTAATTATATTTTTATCTCTAAAATAATAGAAATGAAAAAAAAAAATATTATTGTTAAAATTATAAAAAAAAAAAAAAAAAATAACGAATCTCCAATCAATATTCATTTAGGTCAAATAATTTCTAAAAAAATGAATATTACAATTGAAAAATCAGTAGAATTAGGAGTACATACTATAACTCCTATTTTTCAAAAAAATAAATATTCCAACCAAGAATTAAAAAAAAACGTTACTAAAAAAATTCATCATTGGAAAAAAATAATTATTTCTGCCTGCGCGCAATCTCAAAGAAACATTTTACCAAAATTAAATCAACCGTCTACAATCAGTCAATGGTACAAATCTATTCCAAAAAAATCAAATAAAATTATTTTTACTGTTAATGCAAAAAAAAAAATATGCAATATTCCTTATAAAGATAAGGATATCTACATTTTAATAGGATCCGAAAAAGGATTTTCAAATAGCGAGGTTGAATATATTAAGAAAAGAAATTTTTTAAATATATCACTAGGGCCTAGAACTTTAAGAACAGAAACAGCTGGTATTGCTGCAATAACTGCATTACAGATATACTTTGGAGATATAAAATAAAAAATTATAAATCCATAAAAATATATAACTCTTCTGAAATGTAAAAATTATTCTTTAGGTAATGCCGAATTCATCATTTCATTTAAAATCATCATTCTTGATTTTAAATGTTTAACACAATGCATTGATTTTTGTTTTTCTACTTCTAATTCATAACATAGATTTAACGCAGTAATAAAAATTAACTGCTCAATATTCGATACACCCGTTTTTCCTTTTAATTCCTCTAAACGTTCATTTAAAATATTTGCTATATAATATAAATCTGAAGAATTTTTATCTGGACAATTTACACGTATACAACGCCCAAAAACTTCTATATCAATAGATTTTAATGACATAAACTGTTCTCAATAAATAATTAATTAAAAAATATAGTATACCTTTTATTCCTAATAACTTAATTTTTAAAAACATATTTATAAAATTTTAATTATAAATAAAATTCTTTAACTCCATTAGAATCACTAATTAATAGTACATCAGCTTTTCTAAAACAGAACAATCCTACTTCTACAACTCCAGGAATATTCTTTATTTGAAATTCTAAGTCAATCGAATAAAAAATATTTAAATCATATACATCAATAATATGATTGCCATTATCAGTAATAAAATTTTTTCTATATTTTGGAATACCTCCTAATTTTTTTATTTCTCGAGATACATACTTTAACGCCATAGGTATTACTTCAATAGGAATCGGATAATTATTAAATTTATTTACATACTTAGATTGATCTACAATACATAAAAATTTTTTTGAAGCGGATGCTATAATCTTTTCTCTTGTCAAAGCCCCCCCTCCTCCTTTAATCATTTCAAATGTAGAATTTACTTGATCAGCACTATCAATATAAATCGCTAAATCTTCTAATTCATTTAAATTAAATATAGGAATATTAAAAATTTTTAATAGATTATCTGAAACTGACGAACTAGATACCGCTCCTTTAATTAGGTGAGATATTGTAGATAATGCCTCAATGAAAAACCGTACCGTTGAACCAGACCCAATACCAATAATAGAATTTTTAGGAATATATGACAAAGCATATTGCGCAACAGACTTTTTTAACGTATCAGACATATATTCTCCATAATACATTAAAAATAATAATAAAAAAATATTCAATAATATTAAAAATATTTAAAAATAAATTTAATTATTATTAAAACTATTGATATTAAAAATATTTAAAAAAAAATAAAATTTAATTTTTTAAAAAAATTATTAATAAAATTAATTAAATTTTTATAAAAAGATAATAAAATCTTTATAAAAAATAAATTTTATATCTGGGGTACCTGGATTCGAACCAGGGATGCCGGTATCAAAAACCGGTGCCGTAACCTCTTGGCTATACCCCAATATTTATGATATTATAAATGAAAATATTAAAATAAATGATAATTTATACGGAAGGCGAGACTTGAACTCGCAAACTTTTCAGTGCCAGAACCTAAATCTGGTGCGTCTACCATTTTCGCCACTCCCGCAAAAAAAAATATAAAATATTATTTTTATGGCTACAACGAGAATCGAACTCGTGACCTCAGCGTTATGAGTGCTGCGCTCTAACCAACTGAGCTACATAGCCAAATTGTTATTGAATATTTTATTTGAATAATAATTTTACACAATTATAATCATTTTTACAATAAAAATTTAAAAATAAAATATTTTTTATTATAAAAATATAAAATATTAATTTTCATAATACATTAACTAAAATTATTAAAGGTATTTTTATGAAAACTAAAAAAAAAAATTTTATTACGAAAATAGTAGAAAAATCAATTCTTAAGCAACCACGTCGTAAAATAAAAACAAGATTTCCTCCTGAACCAAATGGTTATTTACATATAGGGCATGCAAAATCTATATATTTAAATTTTAATATCGCATATCGATACAAAGGAGAATGCCATTTAAGATTTGATGATACTAATCCAAAAAAAGAAAAAATCAAATACATTCATGCAATAAAAAAAGATATAAAATGGCTAGGTTTTAATTGGTACCAAAAACCAACATATACTTCAGATTATTTTGATAAATTATATAAATATGCTATTCAGTTAATCCGAAAAAATCTTGCGTATGTAGAAGAATTAAATCCACAAGAAATTAAAAAATATAGAGGAACATTAAAAAAATCTGGGAAAAATAGTCCCTTTAGAAATAGAACTATTCAAGAAAATTTAATTCTCTTTAAAAAAATGAAACTTGGGGTTTTCCCAGAAAAATCTATGTGCTTACGAGCAAAAATAAATATGGAATCTTCATCTATTATTTTACGAGATCCAATCTTATATCGAATTATTTTTTCTAAACACCATCGAACTCATAAAAAATGGTGCATTTATCCTATGTATGATTTTTCACACTGTATTGTAGATGCTTTAGAAAATATTACTCATTCTTTATGTACACTTGAATTTCAAGATAATCGAAAACTATACGAGTGGATATTAAAAAAATTAAACTTTAATAATAAAGTACCTTTTCAATACGAATTTTCTAAACTAAGTCTAGAATATACAATTCTATCTAAGAGGATATTAAAAGAATTGATCAAATCTAAACTAATAAAAGGATGGAAAGATCCAAGATTATATACATTATCAGGATTACGAGAAAAAGGATACACTAGTACTGCTATTAAAAATTTCTGCAAAAAAGTAGGAGTTACTAAACAACAAAATACTATCGAGTTAAATTTATTAGAATCATGTATTCGCAATGATTTAAACCAATCCTCTCCTAGAAGAATGGCTATAATTAATCCTATTAAAATTATCATTATAAACCTTGAAAAAAACCATACTGAAAATTTACAAGCACCAAATCATCCTCAAATAAAAGATATGGGAAAAAGAACCATTATTTTTTCTAAAGAAATATATATTGATAAAGAAGATTTTTGCAAAAAACAAAAAAAAAATTATAAGGGATTAGTATTAGGAAAAAAAGTTCAATTAAAGTATGCATATACAATAAAAGCAAAAAAAATTTTAAAAAATAAAAAAAACAAAAATATCATTATTTTATGTAAATATTATCCTAAAGAAACAAAACAATATAAAAAATATAATATAATTCACTGGGTGTCTACTAAAAATTCTATTCCAGTTCAATTTCAATTATTTGATGTACTATTTAAATCTAAATTCCCAGAAAAAGAAGATGATATCATGAAATTCTATAATCCTAAATCATATATCATAAAAAATGGATATGTTGAATCTATTGTGAAAAAAGAAATAATCAAACATGCTTATCAATTTGAAAGAATTGGATATTTTTTAAAAAAAAAACAAAAAGAAAAAAATAAAATTATTATTTTTAATAGAATTGTATCATTAAAAAATAAATATAAAAATTTTTCTTAATTAATATTTTTAATTTTAATTAAATATTTTTAAGTAAATTTCTTTACTGATCATTATAAGTAAAATAAAAATATTTTTTTTACTTTTTTTTATAGTAAAATAAACTATAAATATAGTAGTTCTAGGAAAGAAAGTAATTACATATAAGAATTTTTTTTAAAATTTTTTTAAAAAATAAAAATCATATTTTATATATATAAATTTTTATAATTAAAAAAATAAATTATTAAATAAAAATCACTCATATATTTTTATTAAAAATATTTTTAAAAATATAAAAAAATTATTTTTATAAAAATTCATTAAATACATTGAGAAAAAAATGTCAAAAATAAAAAAAATATTTTCTAGAGAAATTCTAGATTCTAGAGGATATCCTACTATTGAAACTGAAGTTCATTTAAATAGCGGGCATATTGGACGCTCTTCTGTCCCATCAGGCGCTTCAACTGGATCCAAAGAAGCATTAGAATTAAGAGATGGTGAAGTAAATCGTTTTTTTGGAAAAGGGGTACAAAAAGCAGTAAAATATATTAATAAAAATCTCTCAAAAGCATTATTTAATAAAATAGCTGATCATCAAAAAGAAATAGATTATTTTATGATTGAATTGGATGGGACAAAAAATAAATCAAAATTTGGAGCCAATACCATTCTTTCTGTTTCTTTATCAATAGCAAAAGCTGTTGCATCTCAAAAAAATATACCATTTTATTCATATATTTCCCATCTAAATAATTCAAAAAATCAATTTTCTATTCCATTACCAATGGTAAATATCATTAATGGAGGCGCTCACGCTAATAACAATATTGATATTCAAGAGTTTATGATACAACCAATTGGAGCTAAAAATATAAAACAAGCTGTTCAAATAAGTTCAGAAATTTTTCACAAATTAGGTATAATTCTAAAAGAAAAAGGACATTCAACTTGTGTTGGAGATGAAGGAGGATATGCTCCTAATTTAAAATCTAACGAAGAAACTTTGTCTATTATTAGTTTAGCGGTAGAACAAGCAGGATATAGTCTAGGGGAAGAAGTAGCTTTTGCAATAGATTGCGCTGCTTCAGAAATATTTAATAAAAATACGAATAGATATCAGTTAAAAAGTGAAAAAAAAGAATTTACTTCTCAAGAATTCACTCATTATCTAGAAGAATTAACTAAAAAGTATCCAATTATATCTATAGAAGATGGGCAACATGAAAATGATTTAGAAGGATTTATATACCAAACAAAAATTTTAGGAAAAAAAATACAACTTGTTGGAGATGATTTGTTTGTAACTAACAAAAAAATTCTAAAAAAGGGAATTAAAAATAAAATTGCAAATTCTATTTTAATTAAACTAAATCAAATAGGAACCTTAACTGAAACATTAGAAACGATTCAATTAGCAAAAAAAAATCAGTATTCTACAATAATATCACATCGATCAGGGGAAACTGAAGATACTAGTATTTCTGATCTTGCTGTAGGAACATCAGCCGGTCAAATAAAAACAGGATCAGTATGTAGATCTGAGCGAACAGCAAAATATAATAGACTTATTAGAATAGAAGAATTTTTACCACTTCAAAAAGAAACATTCAAAAAAAAAATTGATCACTTTAATATACTTAAAAAAAATTTTTAAAAACATATTTATTGAAAATAAATAATCTATCCTAAATAGAGGGGGCCTGAAATCCCCTCTCTTACTATTAAAATAATAAAAATATCTTCTTAAAAATAAATTTCTCCAAAAAATATTTTAATTAAAATTAAATTTTTAAAAAATCGTTCAATAACTGAATCACGTATTGAGGAATAATATTCTTAATCTAATAAAAATAAAAAATAAAAAAATAATTATTCCCATGAAATAAAAGCTAAAATATCATGTACTACAACATAAAAAATCAAAAAAATATTAAATTAATAATAATTTGTAAAATTAAAAAATCTTTTAAAATTATTTCATGTTAACACAGTTATATAATTTTTACTAAATATCGTTTGTTATAACTCCAGTAAATCAAATTATCTTCATGAGGTATATATGAAAAAAAAAAATATAATATTAATAGACGGAAACTACTGTTTATACCAAACCTATTTTTCTTTTAAAAAATTAAAAAATGATTCAAAACATCCGACTGGAGTATTATATGGATATATTAAAATATTAAATATATTAATAACTAAATTCTATCCTAAAAAAATAATTATTGCATTTGACTCTTCGGTTCAAACTTTTAGACATAAATTATATAAAAAATATAAAATTAATAGACCAGCTATGCCTGATGATTTAAAAAAACAAATTTCTCCATTAAAAAAAATTATTCAATACTTAGGAATACCTGCAATTAAAGTTAATAATTTTGAAGCAGATGACATAATAGGAACTTTATCAGATAAATTTATAAAAAAAAAATATTATGTATTAATATACAGTGCTGATAAAGATATGCTTCAACTAATTAACAAAAATGTTTCTATTATACCCGGAACTATAAAAAAAGATATACTTAATCAAAATGACGTCTATAAAAAATTTGGTATAAAATCAGAATGTATAGCCGATTTTTTGGGATTAGTTGGAGATATTTCTGATAATATCCCTGGAGTCCCGGGGATAGGAAAAAAAACAGCAGCTATTCTTTTAAAGAATTTTTTATCTGTTAAAAAAATTTATCAAAATATATCACAAATATCTACTCTAAAAATTAGAAATTATAAAAAAATAATAATCAATTTAAAAAAAAATAAAAATCAAGCTCTATTATCATCTAAACTAACCACTATTGATAAAAATATCAAATTAGATAACTTGCATGATATATTTCAAAATTGTCAATTAAATCTTTCAAAACTAAAAAAAAAATTAAAATATTATCAACTAAAAAAATATTTACAAGATATAGATCTTAATCAATTTCCTATAATTAATATATATCACAAAAAAAAAAATAAAAAAAAAAAAATTGAAATTACAAATAAAAAAATACTTACTAATATTATAAAAAAAATAATTAAAAAAAAAATATTTTCTATAGCAATAACATTTAGAAAAAAAAATTTTTTTATTGCAATTACTTTAAAAAAAAATTATACATGGTGGTATTCCTGCAATTCAACGAAAAAAAAGAATAAAGAAATTAATAAAAAAATCATACTAAAAATGCTTAAACCTATATTAGAAAATAATAAATATAAAAAAATAGGAAATGATCTAAAAAAAATTTTTTGATTTTTTAAAAAATTTAATATTAAATTAAACGGGATTTAATTTAATCTCTCAATAATTAATTATTTTTATCAATTACAAAATAAAAATAACCAAAAATTAAAAAATATTAAAAAAAAAAAAAATACAGAATATTTTAAAAAAAAAAAAATAAATTTTTTAATTCAAGACACACTTATCTCATTTAAACGATATGACGAAGAAAAAAAAAAATATATCCAAAATTTTAATAAACAAATATTTCAATTGATTGATATGCCTTTATTAACAGTATTGACAACAATAGAAAATAATGGAGTTTTAATAAAAAAAACAATATTAAAAAAACAAAAAAAAAAAATCACTAAGACAATAAAAAAAATAAAAAAAAATATATATTTACTAAACAAGAAAAAATTTAATATTAACTCTCTAAATCAATTAAAAAAAATATTATTTGATAAATACCACCTGCCTCATATTTTAACAACAAAAAAAGGCCAAATTTCTATTAACGATAAAGTACTCGAAAAATTATCTAAAATCCATAAATTACCTAAAATGATTTTACAATATAGGATACTAAACAAAATTAAAAATACTTATTTAAAAAATTTAATTAACTCAATAAATAAAAAAACTAAAAGAATACATACTACATACCACCAAACATCTACATCAACAGGAAGATTATCTTCTAGTAATCCAAATTTACAAAATATTCCTATAAAAACAAAACTAGGACGAAAAATTAGAATTGCATTTATAGTAAAAAAAAAATGGTTATTAATAACTGCAGATTACTCGCACATTGAATTAAAGATTATTGCACACTATTCGCAAGACAAAAATTTAATACAAGATTTATCAAAAAATAATGATGTACATAAAAATACGGCGAGTCATATTTTTAAACTTCCCACTGAAAAAATCCTACCGTTGCATAGAAATATAGCAAAAACTATAAATTTTTCTATATTATATGGAATTAGTCCTTTTGGATTATCCCAAAAACTAAACATTTCAATATTAGAAGCAAGAAAATATATTATTTCCTATTTTAAAAAATATAAAAAACTTAAAAAATATATTATAGAAACATACAACGCTGCAAAAAAAGAAGAATCAATTACAACACTATTTGGAAGAAAAATATATATCCCTAATATTAATTCAAAAAATACGATTTTAAAAAAAAATGCTAAACGTTTTTGTATTAACTCAATTATACAAAATACAGCATCCGATATTATAAAAAAAGCTATGATTCATATAGATGATACTTTTAAAAAAAAATTTTTAAATGATGCTAAAATAATTATGCAAATACATGATGAGTTAATATTTGAAATTAAAGAAGAAAAAAAAAGCATTTTAATACCAATTATTAAGTATCATATGGAGCAAAGCACTCAATTAATTTTACCTCTTAATGTTGTGATAAAAACTGGAAAAAACTGGAAAGAAATAAAAAAATTATGTTAAAGAAAATTAAGAAGATGAATACCATTCAGATAATTTACTTTCTATAATAGGCATATTAACCATATTAAACTTAGAAAAACTACATATAATAACATTCATGTGTAAAGATAATAATTTTTTGTATACATTTAAAACTATTTTTTTTTCTTCTTGTTTAGAAACTTTATCACTTTTTGTTAAAATTATTAAAACAGGAAGTAATCTTTGCTTTATGATTTTCAAAATCAATTGATCTATAGGTTTTATAGAGTGACGAATATCAGAAAGTAAAACAACTCCTTTTAAACACTGTCTCTTTTTTAAATAAAAAAATAAACTTTTTGTAAGAGATATTTTATTATCACGACCTATTTTAGAATATCCATAACCAGGGAAATCAATGATTCTAAAATCTGAAAAAACGCTAAAAAAATTTATAGTACTAGTACTCCCTGGAAATTTACTAATACGTGCTAATTTTTTTTTTTTAGTCAAACAATTAATAATACTAGATTTTCCAACATTAGAATAACCTAAAAAAGCAACTTCTATTCCTAAAAAATCTTTTAAAGTATTAAAGTCAACAATACTTTTTAAAAAAAAGGTTCTATCGAATTTTATATTATTCAAATTTATGTTATCCTTATTAACTAATAAATCTATTAATAAATAAAAATAAATATTAACTCTATCTACTATTATCAATTGTATCCTACAAAATAATATTTTTTAATAGATTGTTAATAAATAAAAACAAGTTATATACTAAAAAACTTCTATGAAATTGTCTAAAATAATTCAATTAACTTTTAATAAAATAAATTAAAAAAATGATATTATTTAAAAATTCTTATAAATCATTGTATTTTTTATATAACTATTTAAAATTAGGTATTTGTATGAAGAAAATCATCAAAAACATTGCAATTATTGCTCATGTTGATCACGGAAAAACAACATTACTCGATCAATTACTGCAGCAATCCGGTACATTTAAACAGCATGAAGAGAAAATCGACAGAATTATGGATTCTCATGAATTAGAAAAAGAACGAGGAATTACAATTTCTTCAAAACATACTTCCATCAAATGGAAAAATTATCATATCAATATTATTGATACACCTGGGCATGCAGATTTTGGAGGAGAAGTAGAGAGAATATTATCTATGGTAGATTCTGTTTTACTCGTAGTAGATGCTTTTGAAGGTCCAATGCCGCAAACAAGATACGTTACAAAAAAATCATTTTTATATAAAATTAAACCAATAGTAATAATTAATAAAATGGATCGACCAACAACACGACCAGATTGGGTCATTAACCAAATATTTGATCTATTCGTGAATCTATCAGCTAGTGATGAGCAACTTGATTTCCCTGTTATATACACTTCTGCCTTATTAGGAAGATCTGGAAATCAGCCAGATAAAATGAAAAATAGTATGAAACCACTTCTAAATGCTATTATTAAATATACTCCAAATCCTATTATATCACAAAAAAAATTTTTTCAAATGCAAATATCACAACTAGATTTTAATAATTATTTTGGGATGATTGGTATTGGAAAAATACAACAAGGCAATTTAAAAACAGGTCAAAATGTTGCTATCTTAAGAAATAAAAAAAAAATATATATTGGAAAAATTAATAATATTTTAAAATTTCAGGGATTAAAAAAAAAAAAAATCAAAAAGGCATATGCAGGTGACATTATTGCAATTACAGGACTACATAACATCTCAATTTCTGATACTATTTGTGATCCAAATTTTTTACATCCGTTACCAAATTTAAAAATTGATAAACCTACAGTTAAAATGTTTTTTTGCGTCAATCAATCACCCTTTTGTGGAAAGGAAGGTAAGTATATTACCTCGCGTCAAATTTTAAAACGTTTAAAAAAAGAAACTATAAAAAATATTTCCCTAGAAATATCTGAAACTAAAGATTCAAATATTTTTTCTGTTTCAGGTAGAGGAGAATTGCATTTATCAATTTTATTAGAACAATTGCGTAGAGAACAATTTGAAATAGAGGTATCTAGACCTACTGTTATATTAAAAAATAAAAATAATACTGTAACAGAACCATTTGAAATAGTATTATTAGATGTTGAAAAAAACCATCAGGGAGCGTTAATAAGAAAATTAGGTGAATTAAGAGGGGATATTCAGAAAATTACAAATAATGAATACAATAGAATTCAAATTGAATGTATTTTATCTAGTAGATCATTAATTGGTTTTAGATCAGAGTTCATGAATATGACTTCAGGAAGTGGTACTTTTTTTTCTTCAATTAATCATTACGGACCAATACAAAACAAAACATTTGGACAAAGAAAAAATGGAGTACTAATATCTAAAAGTACTGGAACAGCAGTTTCTTTCGCAATTAATAACTTACAAAATAGAGGAAAAATGTTCATTAAACACGGTGAACCGGTTTATGAAGGACAAATTATTGGAATACACAATAGATCTAATGATTTAACAGTAAATTGCTTAACTGGAAAAAAATTAACAAATATGCGTGCTTCAGGTACCGATGAAGCTATTAATCTTATACCGCCAATAAAAGTTACACTAGAATATGCTCTAAATTTTGTTAATGATGATGAATTAATAGAAATTACCCCTCAATCAATCAGGTTTAGAAAAATCCACTTAAAAGAAAATGAAAGAAAAAAAAATAAAAAAAATAATCTATATATATCTGAAAAATAATATAACTTAAGCATAAATATTTTATTATAATCATAATATTTAAAAGAGAATCTTTATAATTAAAAGATTCTTTTTTTATACAAAAAACTTATTTTATTAAATAAAATATCCTAAATTAAAAATTTTTTATAAACATTAAAGCTATAATTCATAAACTTACATATATTATATATACAAAAATATATCATCATTTTACATAAAAACTTACTATAAAATAAAAATATATTTTCAGAAAAATAATGTTAATCATATATACATGATAAGATATTATTGTAAACATATATTTATTAGAGCTACTTAAAAAATTATTCTTTTAAATATGATATATTTTAAAAAATAACTCTGGACATGATAATATAGAAAAAATATGCTGTTTATTAAAAAAAATTTTTTTCATACGAACTTGTAATAATGTCTTTTTTGGATATACGTGTGTCCATGACAATACTATACCAATATTATATTTAAAATTAAATTTATCAGTATACTGTACATGCTCACATATTCTTGGAATATGTAAACTGGAATTATTTCCAATTAATGAACAAATAATAAATTTATTTAACTGTTTATTTTCAAACTTACAAAGAAATTCTTGTCCATAATAACAGCCCTTATTAAAACTAATAGCATTCCATTTTTTTAAATTTAATGTTTGTAGTATAAACCTACCAGAAGTTTTCATTCCTAAAATTGGAAAACCTTCCTCTATATCAAGAGAAGACCACTGAATAGAATTACTAAATTTAAAACTTCTTTTAATAGAGTTCAAAAAATCAATTGATTCAGTTTGAGGAACTAGAATTAAAAATCTTTCAAAAATAAAATTAAATTTCAAAATAATTAAATTTTTAAAAATTAAAATATTTTTTTTATTACTAAAATTGATAGTAAAGATATTCTGTAATAACCCTTTAGTATTAAACCCGCATAATCCAAATAAACGAAAATTTTTTTCTTTTGTAATATTAACTTTAGAAAATAAAGAATATTTTTTTAATTCAGTGATATGTTTTTTAAATATTTCAGAACGAATAATATAAAAATAACAATTAATATAAGAAAATATTAAAAAAGAAGTCCATACTTTTCCATTAATATTACAATGAGCTCCAATTTTATATTCATTATTATGAATTAAATTCATATCTATAGTAAATTGACTATTTAAATATTTTTTTTTATCTGAACCTGTTACACGAACTATACACCATTGATCTAATTCCATACATGTAGCAGGTAAATCAGAGCTTAAGTAAATAACTGAATCAACAGAATAATTTGTATTCATCAAAAAAATTTCTCCTATAAATATACATATACATAAAGTAATTGATATTTACATCCAAAATATTATATTATTAAAGTTACATAATATATTGTAACACTTAAATATATTTTAATTACAATTAAACTAAAAATTATATAAATAAAAAATGAGAAAAAAATGTTAGAATCTTCTATAATTTTCAAAAAAATAAAAAAAATAAAAAATAGAATTAAATTATTAAAGAGGAATCTTTGAGTATTTTAAAAAAATAAAAAAAATAAATTTAATTAAAAAAAAAATAAAAAAAATAATTTACAAAAATCATCCTAAAAAAATATCAAAGTTATATAAAGAAAAAAATTTCTTGTTAAAAGAAATAGGAAAAATAAAAAAACTTGATTCAATATTTAAAGATATACAATATTGGATAAAAATTTTTAAAATCGATAGTGATCAGATCATCATAAACGAAATAATAAAAGAATATAGTAGATTAAAAAAAAATATAAATAAATTAGAAATATATACTATGTTTAAAAATAAATATGATTCAAATAATTGCTATGTTGACATACAATCTGGTTCTGGAGGTATTGAATCACAGGATTGGACAAAAATATTATTAAAAATGTATATAAAATACACAATAAAAAGAAGATTTAAAGCAACAATTATTTCAGAATCAATAGGAGAAATAGGGGGTATTAAATCTGTTACACTGAAAATAAAAGGAAAGTTCGCATTTGGATTATTTCGAACAGAAACGGGTGTTCATCGTTTAGTAAGAAAAAGTCCATTTGATTCTAGCAAAAAAAGACATACTTCATTTAGCTCTATTTTTGTATATCCTGAATTAAAAAATGATTTAAAAATTGATATTCAGGAAAAACATTTAAAAATTGATGTATATAAATCTTCAGGAGCGGGTGGGCAACACGTTAACCGAACAGAATCAGCTGTCCGTGTCACACACATCCCTACTGGGATAACAACACAATGTCAAAATAATAGATCACAACATAAAAATAAAAATAAAGCTATTAAACAGCTGAAAGCAAAATTATACAATATAGAAAATAAAAAGAAAAAAATGGAAAAAAAAAAAGTTAACCAAAATAAACCAGATATTAGATGGGGGAATCAAATACGTTCATATATATTAGATGCCTCTAGAATAAAAGATGTAAGAACGAAAATAGAACGAAAAGATATTCAGAATGTTTTAAACGGTGATTTAAATCAATTCATCGATACAAGTTTAAAAATGGGATTTTAAAAAAAATATGTCAAACATGATCCAATCTGAAAAAAAAAATAATTCCTTAAAAAAAGAAATTAACAATCGTAAATATAAACTAAAAAAATTACGTACATTAGGTTTTGATTTTCCAAATAAATTTTGTTGTACACATAAAATTAAAGAAATATATTTTACATATCAAAATTATACTAAAGATGACTTATATAAATTAAATTGTACATCCAATGTTGCTGGAAGAATCACAATAAAAAGAATTTTAGGGAAAGCTTTATTTTTTGTTATAAAAAATAACAATTATAATATTCAAATATATATAAAAAGTAATATATTTCCAAAAAACTATTATAAACATTACATAACTGATCTAGACATAGGAGATATTATTGGTGTATCTGGCACAATATTTAAAACAAATACATTAGAATTATCTATTTATTGCAAAGAAATACATTTATTAACAAAATCTTTAAGATCTTTACCAGATAAATATTATGGATTAAAAAATCAAGAAACTAAATATAGAAAAAGATATTTAGATCTTATTATTAACAATAAAATTACAAAAATTTTTAAAAAAAGATCATTAATCATTACGTATATTCGTAAATTTATGAAAAAAGAAAATTTTATAGAAGTTGAAACTCCCATGATGCACCCTATTCCAGGTGGGGCAAACGCAAAACCATTTATTACTTATCATAATTCACTAAATGAAAAAATGTTTCTAAGAGTTTCTCCAGAACTTTATTTAAAAAGACTAATTATTGGAGGGTTTGATAAAATTTTTGAAATAAATAGGAATTTTAGAAATGAAGGAGTCTCTACTAGACATAATCCTGAATTTACAATGATGGAAGTTTATATGTCTTATAGCAATTATAAAGATATGATGAATCTACTAGAAAATTTATTTATTTTTTTAATAAAAAAAATTTCTAATTCATTAATTGTTACATACCACCAACATTCTTTAAATTTTAAAAAACCAATTAAAAAAATGACAATGATTCAATCAATTATAAAATTTAATAAAAATATCCATAAATCTGATTTAAGTGATATTAAAAAAATCAAACGAATAACAAAAAAACTGAATTTAAACACTACAAATTGCTCATCTCTTGGCGAATTTATTAATTTAATTTTCGAAAAAACAACAGAAAAAAAAATAATACAACCTACATTTATTACAGAATACCCCATTGAAGTATCTCCTCTAGCTAAAAGAAAAAAAGATAAAAATAATTTTGCTGAAAGATTTGAATTTTTTATTTCTGGATATGAAATAGCTAATGGATTCTCTGAATTAAACGACCCTGAAGAACAAAAAAATCGATTTAAAAAACAAGAAATTAAAAAAAAAATAAATAAAGATATATCAGAAAATTTCTATTATGATAAAGATTATATTACTGCCTTAGAATATGGACTACCCCCTACCTCAGGATTAGGAATCGGTATTGATCGACTAATCATGATTTTAACTAACCAGAAAAGCATAAAAGATGTAATATTTTTTCCAATTTTAAAAAAACTATAATATAATTAAAATTAATAACTCGTTTACTAATATTAAAAATAATTTTTTTTTTCTATAAAATAATTACTATAAAAATAATGATTTTAAAAAAAAACTTAATAAAAAAATAATGGGAATTAAAATGTCTGATACATTAAAAACGTCTAAGAAAATGCTCACAAGAAAAAATGTGCTTTATTTAATTAAAAAATATAAAACTCCAATGTGGGTATATAATGAAGATACTATTATCAAACAAATAAAAAAACTAAAAAAATTTGACATTATTCGATTTGCTCAAAAATCCTGCTCAAATATTCATATTTTAAAATTAATGAGAAATTATAATATAAAAGTTGATGCTGTTTCATTAGGAGAAATTGAAAGGGCTTTTCTTGCCGGATATCTTCCAAAAAACAATAATATTGTTTACACATCCGATATTTTAGAAAAATCAGTGCTAAAAAAAGCAATTCAATATAACATACCTATTAACGCTGGATCCATTGATATGTTAAAAAAAATTGGCAAGAAACGTCCCCAACATCCAGTTTGGATTAGAATCAATCCTAAATTTGGAGATGGACATCATATTAAAACTAAAACTGGGGGGAAAGATAGTAAACATGGTATATGGAATCCTATGAAAGCTCTTTCAATAATTAAAAAATATCAATTAAATTTAATTGGATTACATATCCATATTGGATCTGGAGTAAATATAAAAAATTTATATCAGGTATGCTCATACATGGAAAAATATGCACTTTTATTAAATCAGAAAATAAAATTTATATCCGCAGGAGGGGGATTAAACGTACCTTATAAATCCACAGAAAAAAAAATAGATATTGACAGTTATTTCAACCAATGGAACCAAACAAAAAAAATAATTTCTTCTAAATTAAACTGCTCAATTCAACTAGAAATTGAACCGGGGCGATTTTTAGTTGCTCAATCTGGAATTTTAATTGCTAAAATATATTCTGTAAAAAAAACTGAAAAAAACACTTTTATACTCTTAAACTCTGGATTTAATGATCTAATGAGACCTATTCTATATGGTAGTTATCACAAAATAACAATAATACATCGAAAAATAAATAAAGTAAAAAATCATCCTATAATTAATAGTATCGTAGCTGGACCATTATGTGAATCAGGAGATGTATTTACAGTTGATTATAATGGAATGTTACTTCCTAGGAAAATTCCTAAGGTTTCTCCTGGTGATTACATTATTATACATGATACCGGGGCTTATGGAGCTTCTATGTCATCTACCTATAATAGTAGACCATTGATTCCTGAAATATTATATTCTGATAATACTTTCAAATTAATAAGAAAACGCCAATCAATAAAAGAACTATTACAATTAGAGACAATTATTTAAACTAAAATTTGTATTTGTATTACACATATTTTTAAAATACATTTAAAAATATATTATTCATTTCTTTTGAAATTCAAATTTAAAAAAAATAACTTATTTACATTCCACATATTTAATAAAAAAATCTTAATCATGAATATAAAAAACATTAAAAAAAAAATATATATCAAAACTTGGGGATGTCAAATGAATGAACATGATTCCTCTATTATTAAAAACATATTAATGAGAAAAAAAGAATACATTTTAACAAATAATCCAGAAAATTCTGATATTTTTATTTTAAATACATGCTCTATTAGAGAAAAAGCACAGGAAAAATTATTTCATCAATTAGGGAGATGGAAAAAAATTAAAACAAAAAAACCAAATATCATAATAGCTGTAGGAGGATGTGTGGCTACCCAGGAAGGGAAAAGAATTTACCAAAGAGCTAAATTTATAAATATTATATTTGGACCACAAACTATACATAAATTACCAGAACTATTAAAACAAGCATATAAAAATAAAAAAATAATTATTGATATTAACACAAAATCACTACAAAAGTTTAAAAATTCAATTAATACAAAGATAGACAAAAAATTTACTTCTTTTGTGTCTATTATGGAAGGATGTAATAAATACTGTTCTTTTTGTATCGTTCCTTATACAAGAGGTAAAGAAGTTCATAGAAATAATTATGAAATTATATCAGAAATAAAAAAACTTACAAAAATAGGTGTAAAAGAAATCATTTTATTAGGACAAAATGTTAATGCATATAATGTATATGACAATGTATATCAAAAAAAATATAATTTTTCTGATTTATTATATGAAATATCAGAAATACCCAAAATTCATAGAATTCGATACATCACTAGTCATCCAATGGAATTTAATGACAACCTTATAGAAGCATATAAAAATATTCCACAATTAACTAATTTTTTACACTTACCATTACAAAGTGGTTCAAATAGAATTTTAAAACTAATGAAAAGAGGTTATACTATAGAACAGTATGAGGAGATCATTAGAAAACTAAAAAATATACGACCTAAAATAAATATTAGTTCTGATTTTATAATTGGATTTCCAGGGGAAACAAAAGAAGATTTTCAAAAAACATTAAATATTATTTCAAAAATTAATTTTGATACTAGTTATAGCTTTATTTATTCTAAACGACCAGGAACAAGAGCTGCTAAATTAATTGATAATACGCCAATAGAAGAAAAAAAAAAGAGACTAGCAATACTACAAAAAAAAATTATCCAACAATCTTTTCAATGGAGAAGAAGAATGCTTGGAACAGTTCAGTCAATTATAGTAGAAGGAGTTGCAGGTAATAATATTCAGGAATTACGAGGTCGAACAGAAAATAATAGAATTGTTCATTTTGAAGGACATCCAAAATTAATTGGAAAATTTATACAATTAAAGATAATTGATATAAACTATAAAACTTATTTAAAAGGAACTATTATTTAATTAATAATTAAATATCTAATCATTTTATTAATTATTAATAAAATATAAATAATAAAAATCTATAATATGAAAATATTCATTCAAATTGCATGCAAAAAAACATTTTTTTTTCCAAAAAAAAAGTTTTTTTTATTATGGTTAAAAACTATTTTTAAAAAAAAAAAAATAGAAACCACTATTAGATTAGTTTCTATTAAAGAAATAAGATGTTTAAATAAAAAATATAGAAGTAAAAATATTCCCACTAATGTATTATCTTTCCCTTCTACAAAAACAATTAATCAAAAACATCATTTTCCATTCTACATAGGAGATATTATTTTATGTCCCCCGTATATCAATAAAGAAGCATTATTTTTAAAAAAAAAAAAAATAGAACATTGGGCTCATATAGTAATTCATTCTACATTACATTTGTTACATTATGAACATAATAATGATATTTCAAAAAAAAAAATGCAAAAAATCGAAAAAAAAATTATGTTAAAATTAAATTATAACAACCCATATTCTTATAATTTCTAATAAAAAATAAAAATAATATTAACTCAGCTGTAAAACACAGAATCTAAAATCATTTAATTAAAAATAATTTTACTAAAAAATAAAATTTACTCTATTAATATAAGAAATTTATATATTAAAATTAAATAATTTTATTTTTAATAAAATTATTTTTTAATAAAAAAAATATTTAAAAATAAAATAGTATATATTTTTACTGTAATAAAAAGAAAATACTATAAAGGATAAAAATGAACAACCATAAATATAACCATAATAAAATTGAAAAAATCATTCAAGAACGTTGGATAAAAGAAAAAACATTTTCTGTAACTGAAAATAAAAAAAAAGAAAAATTTTATTGTTTACCAATGCTTCCTTATCCATCTGGAAAGTTGCATATGGGGCATGTGCGAAACTATACTATTAGTGATGTAATTTCAAGATATCAAAGAATGTTAGGGAAAAATGTACTACATCCAATTGGATGGGATGCTTTCGGATTACCGGCGGAAGAAACTGCAGTTAAAAATAATACTTCACCGAAAAAGTGGACATATAAAAATATATCTATTATGAAAAAACAATTACAATCATTAGGTTTTAGTTATGATTGGAGTAGAGAAATTACTACCTGCAAACCTGAATATTACCGTTGGGAACAATTATTTTTTATAAAACTGCTAAAAAAAAAACTAATTTATAAAAAAAAAACTTTAGTTAATTGGTGTGAATTTGATAAAACAGTTCTTGCTAATGAACAGGCTCAAAAAGGTGTGTGTTGGAGATGTGGTACAAAAGTAAAGTTAAAAAATATATCACAATGGTTTATTAAAATTACTGAATATGCTGAAGAATTATTAAAAGATCTTTCGCTACTTCAGGAATGGCCAAAAGAAATAGTTGAAATGCAAAAAAACTGGATAGGAAAATCCACTGGAATCATAATAAAATGCCTAATATTTCAAACTGATTATTTTTTAAAAATATACACAACTAAACCTGAAACAATTTTAGATGCAACATTTTTTGCAATATCTATGTATCACCCGTTAATTAATGTTTTCCTTAAAAACAATAAAAATATCAATAAATTTTTAAAGAAAAATAAATACATATCTTATTTAGAGTTTCAAAATTGTAAAAAATTAATTGGAATAGATACCAGTTTATTTGTACTACATCCTATAACAAAAAAAAAATTACCGTTATGGATCACAAACTATGTAAAATATAATTATGCTACTGGAGCTATTATAGCGGTCCCTAATAGTAATAAAACTGATTACAATTTTGCTAAATTATATAATTTACCAATTAAATATAAATCTTCTAACCAACAAGAAAAATTTAAAAAAAATACTTCGACTCTTATTAATTCTAAAAAAATTAGTAGATTACAAAAAAAAAACGCTCGAATTATAATCTCTAATCAACTAATTAAGAATAAACAAGCAAAACGAAGTCAATATTATAAAATACAAGATTGGTGTATTTCTAGACAAAGATACTGGGGGACCCCTATTCCCATCATATATAATAATAAAGGAAAATATCTGCCAGTTTCTAAAAAAAAATTACCAGTTATATTAAAAAAATATATTAATAAAAATAATATAATAGAATTTAAAAATAGTAATGATCTTATAAAAAAAAAACCCAAGAAAGAGGTAATTCAAGAAACTGATACATTTGATACATTTATAGAATCATCATGGTATTATGCTAGATATACTAATCCTCATTTTAATTTAGATATTTTAGACTCTCAAGCAGCAAAATACTGGCTTCCAGTAGATCAATATATTGGAGGTATTGAACATGCTGTAATGCATCTCATATATTTTAGATTCTATCATAAATTATTACGTGATTTTGGATATGTAAATTCCCCGGAACCAGTAAAAAAATTAATCTGCCAGGGTATGGTTGTTGTAGAATCATTCTATATGTATAACACAGATGGAAGTAAAAAATGGTTAAAACCATCAGAATTAAAAATTAAACGCAATAGACAAGGAAAAATTATCAATGTTTTCAAAAAATCATGTCTTAGTAAAGTGATATATGCAGGAAAAATTAAGATGTCAAAATCAAAAAATAATGGAATAGATCCGACTAAAATTATAAAAAAATATGGAGCAGATACATTACGGTTATTTCTCATGTTTACAGCCCCCATTCAATCATCATTAGAATGGAATTCCAATAGCATTATAGGTATGCATAGATTTTTAAATAAATTATGGAATTTTACACATTCTACATATAATAATGAATTTATCGATAAAACTAGTAAAATTATATATGAACAAAAAAAAATAATTTCTAAATTACAAAAAATTATTATCCATGTTACTAACGATATTCAAAAAAAGAATTCATACAATACCGCTATTGCAAAAATAATAAAATTCTTTAATTATATAGTTCATCTTAATAATAAAAAAAAAATTAATCAAAATAATCTACAGCTATCATTAAAAACAATTATAAAAATGTTATATCCTTTTACCCCGCATATTTGTTTTGCGTTATGGAGAAAAATATATAAAAAAAATCATTATATAGATTTTGAAAAATGGCCTGAACCTAGAAATGATTTAATTATTTCTGATAAAACAAAACTTGTAATACAAGTAAATGGAAAGAAAAAAAGTTTAATCAAAATCAAAAAAAATTTAACAAAAAAAGAAGTAATTCAGTTAATTTTAAATAAAAAAGAAATAAAACAATATTTTTATAATACGGTCATAAAAAAAATAATTTACATACCTAAAAAAATTATTAATTTTGTCCTCATTCAGAATAAATAAAATATGCTAATTGATACAAGAAATTTAAAAAAATATTTACATAAAAAAAAAATATTTACTTATATTATTATAGAATCTGAATTTATTTTTATAAAAAAAAATAAAAAAATTATTCTTAACCAAATAAATAAAAAAAATAAATTTAAAAAAAATGAATTAGTAATATATAAAAATGAAGACTGGAATTATCTTTATCAAAAAATACAAAAACAAGATTTATTTTCTAAAAAAAAAATATTTAGCATTACAGTATATGATTCTAAAATGTCCTCAAATGCACAGTTAAACATAAAGAAATTAACAAATTACTCTAATCAAAATATTATTATAATAATCCTTTTTCCTAACTTAGTCTATACAGAAAAACTGTGTGTAACGATCTTTAAAAATTATACAAAACAATCCAGAATATTAATAAATAACTCGAAATTTTATATAAAAAATATTAATTATTGGATCACAGAAAAAATTAAAAGTAGTGGTATCAAATTAACTTTATCTGCTAAAAACTTTTTATTAGAAAATAGCTATACTAATATAAAATTTTTTTCTAATTTTTTAGAACAAATAATATTACTCTATCCCAATGTTCTTATTACAATTTATATGCTAAAGAAATATTTTAAATCTGTTCAAGAAATCAATTATTATGATTGGATTCAATCAATCATAACTGCTCAAAAAAAAAAATCAATAAATATACTTAGTATTTTAAAAAAACAAAGTTATAACTATAGAAAACTAGTTTCTATTTATAAAACATTGATATATATTATCCTATATAAAAAAGAAAATAAAAAAATTGAAAATAATTTTTTTGATTTTACAAAATATAAAAAAAAAATTATGCAAATATCATTAAAATCATTAATTAAAAACAATGATATAAAAACTATTCAATTAGCTTTTAAATTATTAAAAAAAATAGAAATATTCATACAGAAAAAAAAAAAAAAAATCATTTGGATGCATTTAAAAACATTATCTATAATTTTGGATTAAAATATAAAAGAAAAAATTAATTATTTAAAACAATCAATAAAAAATTATTAAAAATTTTTTATAAAATAAATTATCCCATTCAATTATAATTTCTAAAAAATATTATGAAAAACAAGTTAAATTTATCAGGATTAAGATGTCCTGATTTAATCATGATTTTAAGAAAAAAAATTAGAACCTTTCACAAGGGGCAAAAAATTTTAATATTAGCTGATGATCCAGTTAGTAAAAGAGATATCACTCTCTTTTGCCATTTTATGGAACATAAATTATTAGTAGTTTCTACTAATAAAATTCCATATCAATTTATTATAGAAATCGGAAAAAAAAATATGAACTATTAAATTTATTGAAATAATATAATTTTAAATCTTTAATTTACTAAAATATTTAACATACGTCGCAATGGCTCTGCAGCCCCCCATAATAATTGGTCACCTATAGAAAAAGCAGATAAATATTTATCTCCAAAATTTAATTTTTTAATTCTTCCAATAGGGATATCTAACGTTCCAGTAACCTTTAAAGGTGTTAATTCATTTATTGTAGAATCTAGAGTATTATCTATAATTTTAACCCATTGATTATGCGAAAGAATCAATGATTGAATTTCTTTAATAGAAATATTCTTCCGTAATTTAATTGTAAATGATTGACTATGACAACGTAATGTTGGTACGCGAACACAAATACCATCAATAGGTATATTATATTTATAATTTAAAATCTTATTTGTTTCTGCAGAACCTTTCCATTCTTCTTTTGTTTGCCCGTTTTCAACAGGGATATCAATCCAGGGAATTAAACTACCTAATAAAGGCGCTTTTATTTTATTATTTATACAATTAATTTTGTTAAGTGAAGCAGTAAATATCTTTTCAATATCTAAAATCGATTTATTAGATAGAGAAAGATAAGAATGGATATTCTTGTAAGCAATACCGATTTGGTTCAATAAGTCCAACATACTTTTAGATCCACTTCCGGATACAGATTGATAAGTAGAAACAGAAACCCATTCAATAAGATTATTAGAAAACAAGCCTCCTAATGCCATTAACATTAAACTAACTGTACAATTTCCACCTATGAAAGTTTTAATCCCTTTATTTAAAGCATCATTTATACTGTTATAATTAACAGGATCTAAAACAATAATAGATTCTGAATACATTCTTAAATAAGAGGATGCATCAATCCAATATCCCTTCCATCCCATTGATTTTAATTTCGAATAAATTTTTTTTGTGTATAATTCTCCCTGACAGGAGATAATAATATCTAATGTTATTAATCGATCTAAATTATATGCATCCTCTAATTTTGAGGAAATAGAATTTAATACATTGGGAGCTAACAAACTAAATTGCGAAGTAGTAAAAAAAATGGAACAAAAATTTTTAAAATCATTATTCTTTTTTAAGCGATCTAATAAAATAGATCCAACCATCCCACGCCATCCAATAAAACCAACTAATTTTTTCATTATTTTTTCTCTATTGTTTCAATGACATATATTTTATAATAGAAAAATTAGAAACATATTTCATAATATGAATATAATTACTATTATATCTAAAATATTATATATAATATTTATGATTAAAAAAAAAACGTAACATTATTTTTATAAAATATATAACTACTAAATTTTTATTTAAAATCATATTTAAAAATATAAATAAAAGATTAACACTAGAAATATTTAAAAATTTATTCAAAATAATATTTTTAAAATTATTATTGTAATTAATTTAAAGATATCATTATCATAATTTTTTAAAAAAAATAATTAAATATCATTAAAAATATTTTATAAAAAATTAATAATTTTTCTTTTTATTAAAACAGGAATTAAAATTTTTTTAATAAAATATCTTTATATATATTTTAATAAATTTTTAATAAAATATATAATAAAAAAATTATATATTTATAATATTATATTTATTAATTAAAAATTAATTTATTAAATATAAAAAATTTATAAATTTAATAATTTTAAAAAAATACTATGTTAAAATTTAATATTAACTAACCTTTTAAAATTATATCTATAGTAACACACAAAAAATAGAAATAAAATTAATAAAATTTAAAAATAATTCAATTATATAAATAAATCAAAAAAATATAAAATAATGAAATTTATTTTCAAATATTTGCTTTTATAATCTATAGATATATATATAATTATATATATACTATCAACTACTTATAAAAAAAATTTTGTATTCCGAAATACTTCTAAAAATTAGGTAAAAATATGTTATACATGAAAGATATTGATCTCAATAATAAAAAAGTATTTATCAGATTAGATTTTAATGTTCCTATAAAAGGAAATGAAATTACTTCTAGCGAAAGAATTGATCGATCTATTCCGACCATTCAACTAGCAATTAAAAAAAATGCAAAAATTATTTTAGCATCACATTTAGGAAGACCTAAGGAAGGTACATACAATAAAAAATACTCTTTATTCCCGGTATATCAATATTTAAAAAAAAAATTACCAAAAATAAATATAATTTTTTGCAAAGATTATTTTGATAATCCAATTCAAATAAAATCTAAACAAATTATTGTTTTAGAAAATGTTCGATTTAATATTGGGGAAACAAAAAATAATATTACTTTATCAAAAAAATATGCTGATCTATGTGATATTTTTATTATGGATGCATTTGCTACAGCACATCGAATAGAATCTTCTACCTATGGAATATGTGATTTTGTAAAAACAGCATGTATGGGTCCTTTACTTCATTCAGAAATAAAAATATTAAAAAAAATATTATATCAACCACTACGCCCAATGGTTACAATAGTTGGTGGGGCAAAAGTATCAACAAAATTTCAATTGCTTCATTCTTTATTAAAAATTACAGATACTATGTTAGTTGGAGGAGGGATAGCAAATACATTTCTTTCAACACGTTATTCTATTGGAAAATCTTTACATGAAAAAAATTTTCAAAAACAAGCTAAAAAAATGCTTGAAACAAAAAAAATATCTTTACCAATCGATTCCCGCGTTAAAATCACTGATACTGTAAACTCAAACCCTAAAATAAAATCTGTTTCTATGATTGAATCAAATGAAGAAATACTAGATATTGGTGATCAAACAATTCAAAAATATAAAAAAATAATTAAAAAAGCAAAAACAATACTATGGAATGGACCACTAGGTGTCTTTGAATTACCAAATTTTAGAACTGGAACAGCTAAAATTGCTAGTTATATTGCTAATAGTTCTTCATTTTCAATTGCAGGAGGAGGAGATACGATTGCCGTTATTGATTTATTAAACTTAAAAGAAAAGATATCTTATATTTCTACCGGGGGGGGAGCTTTTCTAGAATTTATAGAAAAACAAACACTTCCAATAATTAATAGATTAAATCAATTTTAAAAATATATCTTTAAAAAATTTATATGTCGTAAAATACCTTACAATAAGGATCTTAATTATGTGTAAAATTCTAGATATTATTCAACCTGGTGTGTTAAATGCAAACGAAACAAAAATTGTTTTTTCATTAGCTAAAAAAAATAAATTTGCTATACCTGCTGTAAATTGTATTAACACTGATTCTATAAATTCTACACTAGAATCTGCAGCAAGTATGAAATCTCCAATAATTATTCAATTTTCATATGGGGGATCATTATTTATTAGTGGATCGGGGTTAAAACTTAAAAATGAGTGTCAAAAAGCAATCATAGGAGCAATATCTGGAGCTCAACACATACATTTACTTGCAAAATACTACCAAGTTCCAGTTATTCTACATACTGATCATTGTGATCTACACCATCTCCCATGGATTGATGGATTATTAAAAGCTGGAAAGAAATTTTTTAAAAAAAACCATCGTCCATTATTTTCATCTCATATGATAGATTTATCAAAGGAAAAAATTAAAAAAAATATTTACATTTCAAGCAAGTATTTAAAAATTATTAAAAAATTAGATATGATTCTAGAAATAGAGCTAGGATGCACTGGTGGGGAAGAAGATGGAGTGGATAATACAAAAATAAACAAAAATCTTTTGTATACTGATACAATAGATATTCATTATGCATTTAATGAACTAAATAAAATTAGTGATAATTTTACAATTGCTGCAGCATTCGGAAATATACATGGTGTATATCAACCAGGAAAGGTTTTACTAAAACCATCTATATTAAAAGAAGCGCAAAAACATATTAGCTTAATGAATAAGTTACCTGAAAATCCTGTTAATTTTGTATTTCATGGGGGGTCAGGGACAGATATCTTGGATATTAAAAAATCAATTAATTATGGAGTTGTAAAATTTAATATTGATACTGATATACAATGGAATAACTGGAAAGGAGTATTAAAATTTTATATTTCTAATAAAAATTTCTTAAAAAAACAACTAGGTAATCCAACAGGACCTAATCAACCAAATAAAAAATATTATGATCCTAGAGTATGGTTACGACAAGGACAAAATCAATCTATAAAATATTTAAATAAAATGTTTCATAAACTAAACTCAAAAAATAGTCTATAAAATATTCTATATATATATTAGTGTTGTTAAAAAGAAAAATCATGTTATATTATGTACATTTGACTATTTAATAAAATAAAAAATTAAATAAAAAATAAACACAATGATCCTTTATTTAAATTAAATACATAATGTAATATTTATTATAATAAATAAATAAATTTTTGTTTGTTAAAAAAAAATTTATTTGAATAGTCAAATAAAAATGTTGAAAAATTTTTTTCTATAAAAAAAATAATAGAGAGACTAGAAATTATTAATTACACAAAACAAATCGGTCTATGTTTTTTATTAAAAAAAAAAACCTTTTTATCTCATTTTATTAATCTATTACTTGCTGTTATAGTAGTAACCATTGGTTTTTTTATTAGCCAGTTTTTTTCAAAAGGGGCAAAAAAACTGTTATCTGTGCGCCATATTGATAATACTATTTCTGGATTTTTATCTACTCTAGCTCGATATACAGTAATTATATTAACATTTATTATTGCATTAGGACAAATAGGAGTAAAAACCCATTCGATTATTGCTATAATAGGAGCAGCTGGGATGGCTGTCGGTTTAGCTTTACAAGGGTCTTTATCAAACTTTGCTGCTGGAGTATTACTTGTCTTATTAAGACCACTTAGAACTAATGAATATGTTAATTTAGGGAATGCAGCTGGAACCGTACTAAATGTACATATATTTTATACCATTCTAAAAACCCTTGACGGTAAAATTATTGTAGTTCCAAATGGAAAAATTGTTGCAGGAAATATTATAAATTATTCTAGAGAACCAATTCGAAGAAATCAATTTGTTATAAATGTTGCATATGACTCAAATGTAGATTTAGTCATTTCAGTATTGCAGTCTGTCATTGATAAAGAAGAACGTGTATTAAAACATCCAGGAAATTTTGTTGGACTCAATGAATTTTCTCCATCATCATTAAAATTTGTTGTAAAATGCTGGTGTCATAATAAAGAATTAACTTCAGTATATTCAGACTTAATGTTAAAATTTAAAAAAGCATTAGACCAACACAATATTACTATACCATACCCTAAAATGGATGTTTATTTATATAAAAAAATACACAAAATGTTAAAAATTACTAAAAACCAAAAAAAAGAAAGCAAGAAATAGTTTCTATTAAAATATGTGGCGTAGAGAGTTAAAATATTCTACGCCATAAAAATAATCATTTTTATTTAATTATGGAATTATATGCTTAAAATATATCAATCTAATAAAATTTCATATCTTATAAAAAAAATATGCAAAAAAATTAAATTTAATAAAAAAAAAAATATTCTTATAAATGAATTATTTCTAATAGATAATATTTATATTTCAAAATGGATAGATATAAATCTTGCAAATAAAAATAATATTAGCATGAATATCAAATATATTACTATTTCAAAGTTTTTTACGAATTTAATCAAAAAAAATCAATCTAATAAAAATAATTTATGTTCTCTATTTAAGCAAGAAAATTTACAATGGATTCTAATGTCAATTATCAATGATTCAAAAAATCATTTTTTTCTTAATCAAGAAGGATTATGTTATCAAAATTTTGAATTTTGCGTACATATGGCTCATATTTTTAAAAAATATATTTTTTTTAGACCTGATTTAATTTGTGAATGGGAAAAAAAAAAAATTATATCATCAAAAAACATATATAACTGGCAAAAAAAGTTATGGATTCTTATAATAAAAAAACTTAAATGTTTAAAACAAAAAAATTTTACCGAAATAATAAATAATTTTTTAAAAAACATTAAAAAAAAAAATTTTTTAAAAAAAATACCTAAAAAATTATTTTTAATATCTACAAAAACACTTAGCCCATTAGATTATTTTATTATACATACCTTGAAAATAACTAATTCAATATATCTATTCCAATACCAATGCATTAATACAAAAAAAAATAAAATAGAAGATATAGTCCATTCTTTAAAAAAAAATTTTTTATTTCCAGAGAATTTTTTAAAAAAAAAATTTATAACTATAAAAAAAAAAATTTTTTTAAATAAAAGCAATAAAAAAAATTTTTTATACATCCTTCAAAATCAATTATTACAAAAAAATTTTTATAAAAATAAAAAAAAAAAAATATTAAATAAAAAAGATAATTCATTTTCTATTCATCAATGCTATTCACGATTACAGGAAGTTCAACAATTATACAAACATATTATTAATATATTTAATGTTGATAAAACAATAAAACCAAAAAATATTCTAATTACTGCAAATAATCTTGAACCTTATATACCATATATACAAAAAACATTTCATCTATCATACAATAATAAAAATTTTATATACCAAAATAAAGATATTCAAAAAAAAAAAATACTATCAACACTTCAGAATATATTTAAAATTAAAAATAATCGTTTTAAATATATATGGGTATTATCTCTTTTAGATACTAAATTTTTAAGAAAAAAATTTTTTATTAAATCTAAACAAATAAAAACATTATATACACTACTATCTGATTTACATGTCCGATATGGATTTGATAAAAATCACTTTAAAAAAATGTCTTTACCTAATATATACTCATGTTCATGGGTCTATGCAATTAATAGAATAACTTCTGGTTTTTGGTTAAATAAAAAATATTCAATATGGAATAATATATCAATATATAATGTCTCAAGTGAGAAAGTTAATATACTTTTAGGTAATTTTATTCATTTTATCTCTGAATTAAATAAACTACGAAAATCTATAATAAATAAAAAACTATTAAAAAACTGGATTAAAATTTTACCTAGAGTAATAAATATTTTCTTTAAAATACCAAATCAATATAAAAAATTTTTTTTTATGTTAGAAAATATATGGAAAAAAATTATCTTAAACGGTATTCAAATGAATTACAAAAAAAAGATATCAATTGAGTTTTTATTGGAAAGATTTTTTAAATTTAATTTTTTAAAAATTACAGATAATCAATTTATGTCGGGGGGGATAAATGTCATAAATTTCAATCAAGTAAAATCTATTCCTTTTGATATAATTGGAATCATGGGCTGCACACAAAAAAATTTTTCAAGAACAAAAAAAAAAGATATACTCAGTATAATTAATACAGAAAAAGATAATAAAAATGTTTTTTTTGAAACCATTATGTCTTCAAAAAAATACCTATTTTGCAGCTATATTAAAAAAAATAGCATCCAAAATAAAACATATCCGTCTATATGGATACAAGATATTTTATCTTATGCAAAAAAAAATTTTTTTTCTTATAAAAATTTATTTTTTCAAAAAAAAAAAAAAAATAATATTTTAAAACAAATATATAAAAAACATAAAAATCAATTATATAATCTGCTCTCTACAAAAAAAAAAAAATATTTTTCAATAAATAAAAAAAAACGTTTCAATTCTATTCGCAAAAAAAAAATCAATATCCAAAAACTAATACAATTTTGGAAAAATCCCATTAATTATTTTTTTAAAAACAACTTACATGTTAATATTTATAATGAAAATTTAGAAAAAATATCTCATGACGAATTATTTTCTATTAATCCATTAGATCAATTTTTTTTAAATAAAAAAATATTAAAATACATGATCTTAAAAAAAAATACTAATAAATTATTTCAGAAATATCAATTAAAAAATAAATTGCCATTTGGAAAAATAGGAGAAATATTATGGAATGAACAAGAAAAAAAATTAAAAAATTTATCTAATAAAATAAATAAAATCAGAAATTCTCCTAAAAAAATTTATTTTAAAATAAAATCAAAACGATATCAATTAAATGGAACAATAAAAGAATTTAATCAATTTGGTTTAATTCGATGGAATGCAAATAAAATAAAACATACTGATATAATGTCTATATGGATAGAACATATAATTTGCTGTATAATTAAAAAATCAACAAAGAGTATACTTTTAGGAACAAATAATTCTATTATAGAATTTTCTACTTTAAAAAAAAAACAAGCAAAAAAATATTTAAATCAATATATTCAAGGATATCTAGATGGACAAAAAAAACCTATCTTAATATTAAAATCTGGAATAATATGGTTACATTCAATATTTTTAAAAAAAAATGATACCTTTAAAAAAAATCATGATGATATATTTACCGCAAAAAAAAATTTTTTAAAAATATGGAACGGAAATATATTTAGCCCTGGAGAAAAAGAAAACCATTTTCTAAAAAAATTAATCCCCATAATGAATAATAAAACCATCGAAAAAATATGTAAAACTTGTAAATATTGGTACTTACCTATTTTTAAAAACACTATAATTAAAAAATATCATATCATATAATGATATGTATTAATTTCCATGTAAAAAAAAATTAAAATCATTATGAAATATATACCTTTTAATACAAAAGAAATACCAAATTATGGTATTTCTTTAATAGAAGCATCTGCTGGAACAGGAAAGACATTTTCTATTATTCTTATATATTTACGTCTTATATTAAATATTGGAATAAAAAAATCGTATTCACGACCTCTATCAATAAATGAAATATTAATTGTTACATTTACTAGAGCCTCTAAAAATGAACTTAAACAAAGAATAAAAAAAAAAATTTATCAATTATACGAAATATGTACCTATCAAAAAAAAGAAATAAAAGATTTAGAAGAAATCGTCCAAGAAATAAAAGATTTTAAAAAAATTTCTAAAATTTTAAAAAAAGTAAAAAAAAATATTGATTTAATTATGATATATACTGTACATAGTTTTTTTCGATATATTTTATTAGAACAAAAGTTTTTATGTAAAAAAATAATATCTAAAAAAATATTACCCAATATTAAAAAAATACAATTAGATGCAACTAAAGATTTTTGGAGAAAATACATATATATTTTAGATAAAAATATCGTAAACCTATTATTTGATAAATGGAAAACACCAGAAAAACTATTAGAACATATTTATTTATGGATTAATCAAATAGATATAAAATTCAAATATAATTTTGATAAAAAAATTAGTTTAAAAAAACAATATAATAATATTGTCGAAATTATAAAAATAACTAAATCCACTTGGAATCAAGAAAATAAAGAAATAAAAAAATTAATTAGAAAACTCCCCTTAAATAAAAAAATTTATAATAAAAAAAGAATAACAGAATGGTTTCAAGCCATAGAGTCTTGGTCAAACCAAACTACATCAAACCATTTTACTCCAAAAATTTTAAAATATTTTCAATTTAAAAAAATTTTTAATAATAATTTATTTAAAAGAAATAAAGAATTTTATTTTTTTAATTGTGTCGAAAAAATTTTTAAAACTCATAATTTATTTTTTGAATATTTTATTTATTTATCTCTAAAGGAAATCCCAAAAATAATTCAAAAAAAAAAAATAGAAAAAAAAGGATTAGAATTTAATGATCTTAATAAAATTATGTGGGCACAAATAAAATCTAAAAAATCAAAAATAAAAAAAAATATTTTAAAAAAATATACTGTTACAATTATTGATGAATGCCAAGATATTGATGATATTCAATTTAATGTTTTTTATTTTTTATATAACAATACACATAAAAAATCCTTACTTCTAATTGGGGATCCTAAACAGTCCATATATAGTTTTCGAGGATCTAATATATTTTTATATTTAAAATTTAAAAAGAAAATAAAAAAATGTTTCTTTTTAAATACAAATTTTCGATCATCTCATAATGTTGTTAAAGGCATTAATATATTATTTTCCCGCTTCAAAAATCCATTTATATTGAAAGAAATTAATTTCCAACCTTCAAAAGTTAATTTAAAAAATAAAACTATGCAATTTATTGTAAATAATAAAGAACAAGCAGCTTTTAATTTTATTATTAACCATAAAAAAAAACTTACAGTTCAAGAATATTATTCCTGGGCTTCTAAAGAATGTGCAAATTCAATACATAAATGGTTATCAAATCAATATAATAAAAAATCTTTTATTGTTCTCAAAAACCAAAAAAAGCGTTCTATCAAAAAAAACGACATAACAATTTTAGTAAAAAATAAATATGAAGCATCTATTATTCAAAAAGAATTAGAAAAAAAAAATATTCAATCAATTTATACATCTCAAAAAAATAATATTTTTCATACTATTGAAGCAAAAGAAATAATGCAAATTATCGATTCAATTATAGATTTGTCTAACGAATCAAAATTTCAAAAATTACTCATGACAGAAATTTTTAAAAAAAATATTTATGATATTTATCAGATAAATAAAAAAAAAAAAGAATATTATTTTTTTTTAGAAAAACTAAAAAAATATTATATTATTTGGAAAAATGATGGAATATCAAAAATGATCGAAAAAATAATCCTAGATTATAATATCTATAAATCTCACACAAATAAAAAAAATAATAATTTAAAAACAAGAATCTTTTTAAAATTAAGTGATATTTTAGAAAAAAAAAATAAAATTATTGAGAATAAATTTTTATTATTAGTTTGGTTTAAAAGAAAAATATTGAAAAAAGAAATAAAAAATGGAAATGAAGTAAAAGAAGAAGAACAAATACTTGATCATCTAGAATATATAAAAATTATTACTGTACATAAATCTAAAGGACTAGAATATCCAATAGTATGGATTCCATTTTTTAGTCACCGAACTATAAAAAATAATCAAATTTTTTATTGTAGAAAAAAATTTAAAAAAATAGTTGATTTAAAAAATTCTAAGGATAGTAAAATTTTATCTAATCAAGAAACTTTTTCAGAAGAGATAAGATTACTTTATGTTGCTCTTACAAGATGTATCCTACATTGCAGTATAGGTATAGCTGTAATTAAAAATAAAAGAATACAAAAAGAATGTTATACCAACTTTCATCAAAATAGTTTAAGTTTTATAATACAAAAAGGAAAAAAAAATACTTTCAATAATTTTATAAAAAATTTATATAAAATAAATACCAAAAAAATTATTAATATCCAGAAAACTTCAAAAAAAAAAAAAATAATTTATAAAAAAAATTTTTTAAAAGAAAAATTATATTTTTTACCTAAAACTCTTCGAATAATAAAACACCCCTGGAATAAAATTAGTTTTTCTAAAATTTTAAAATATAATTTTAAATACAAAAAAGAAGTTGAAAATAAACAAAACGGTACCAATAAATCTATTATTTTAATAAAAAAAATTAATTATAATAAAGTAAATATATTTAATTTTCCAGCAGGAAAGATTTACGGAATATATATTCATGATGTTTTAAAAAAAATAGACTTTCAAAAAAAAGATAATATAATAAAAATTATTAAAAAATTAAATTTTATATCTTTATCTAATAAATGGATGAATTACTTATTTAAGTGGTTATGTATGTTTATCTCTTCTCCTTTAAATGAAAAAAATTTATCTCTTAATCAATTAAAAAAATCAAATTGTCAAAAAGAAATAAAATTTATTTTACCAATTGAAGATCATTTAAAAATAAATGAACTAAATAAAGTAATGAAAATGTTTGATCCATTATCAGCAAAATGCCCCGATATCTATTTTCAAAAAACTTCAGGAATAATTACTGGAATAATAGATTTAATATTTTATTGGAATAAAAAATACTATATTATTGAATATAAATCTAATTGGTTAGGTCCTAATAAAAATTATTATACTCATAATAATATTCAAAAAGAAATTATGCAATATCGATATGACCTACAATATCAAATATACAGTTTGTCTATACACCGTTATTTAAAAAATAAAATAAAAGATTATCAGTATCATATCCATTTTGGAGGAATATTTTATTTATTTATTCGAGGAATTAATAATAAAGATAATACAACAGGCATCTATTTTTTTAAGCCACCTTACAATTTAATTTACCAAATAGATAATCTTTTACATGGTGCTGAAAATGATACCAAAAAATAAAAAAAAATTTTTCAATATAATTAAACAAGCTAAAAAAAAAGAATTGATATTTTGTGCAGATTTTTATTTATGCATTAATCATAATTTTAAAAATATTTCTCCAGAAGTATCTTTTATAATTCTTATGCTCAGTTATTATGCACGAAACGGGCATAGTTGTTTACCTGTGAACATATTCATCAATAAAAATAATTATTTTATAAAAAAAAATATAATTTTTAAAAAATTATTTTATTTAATAAAAGAAAATAATGATAATTGGTTTCAAAAAGTTATTGAAAGCAAATTATGTAGTAATGGTGGTATTCAAACCCCATTAATTTTAGAGAAAAAGTATTTATTTTTATATAAATACTGGTATGCTGAAAATAAAATTATTGAATTTATTTACCAAAAGCGGTTACAATTTAATAATAAAAATTTATACAAATATCAACAAGCAGTTAAAAAATATTGCCCTGATGATATTGATTTTTTTCAAAAAAAAATCATAATAAAAGCTTTATTACATAATATTTTTTTTATTATTGGAGGGCCCGGAACTGGGAAAACAACGTTATTAGCATACTTGATTTTAGTATTAATAAAATTGAAAAAAAAAAAAATCAATATTCAATTATGCGCTCCTACAGGAAAAGCTGCAATAAAATTAACACAATCAGTTTATCAAGTTCTAAACAAAAATAATAACAAACACAATAAATACTTATCACTTCCAAAAAATGGAATAACACTTCATAAATTTTTTAATATTAATTATAAAAAAAACCAAAACTACTCAGAAAATAAAAAAAAATATAAAAAAATTAATCTACTAATTATAGATGAATCATCAATGATAAGTTTAACAGTCATGGAAAAAATTGCAACGCATATTGAAAAGAAAACTAAAATAATATTCATCGGTGATATTAATCAATTACCTTCCATAGACACGGGATCGATTTTAAAAGAATTATGTATTGATAAATATCAAGCAAAATTAAAAAATAAATTAGAAAAATTTAAAAAAAAAAATAATAATATTGCTGTATTAAAAAAAAAATATCGTTTCAAAAAAAATTCAGGCATCAATTATTTGATTCAACAATTAGAAAAAAAAAAAAAAATTCAAATAGATGATTTATTAATAAATAAATACCCTGATGTTAAATGGGTAGCATTAAAAAAATCAGAAAATTATAATAATATATTAATAAAATTAAAAAAATATTATAATAAATATCGAAAATTTGTTAACAAAAATTCTGATCCATACAAAATAATGAAAAATTTTAATAAATATAAAATTTTATGCTCTGTTATTGACGGACCAATAGGTACAAAAAAAATCAATAAAAATTTAGACAAATGGTTTATAGAAAAACAAAAAAAAGAATTAAAAAAAAACAATCATTATAAAAAAAATATCAAATGGTATCATGGGAAACCAATTATTATTAAAAAAAATAATATACAATTAAAATTAATGAACGGGGATATTGGAATTTGCTTATTAAAAAATAATAAAATGAAGGCATTTTTTTTACTTCCCAATGAAAAAATAAGATGTTTTAACCCTAAAATACTACTTAATTATGAATCAGCATGGTCAATAACTATACATAAATCTCAAGGATCGGAATTTTCATCAATTCAAGTAATTATTCCTAATTACTCTAAAAAAATTCTATCTAAAGAATTATTTTATACTGCAGTTACAAGAGCTAAAAAAAAATTAGTAATATATTTTAATATAAAAAAACTAAAAAATATAATTAACAACGAAACAAAAAGATACTCAAGTATCAGAGATAAAAATATGGAAATAGAAAAAAATTTTTTATAAAATCATGGTTGCGGGAGTTGGATTTGAACCAACGACCTTCGGGTTATGAGCCCGACGAGCTACCAGACTGCTCCACCCCGCTATCAATTTTAAATATTATAACACAAAAATCAAAATAAGCAACTTGATTTATTAATAATTTTACTATTAAAAATATTTTTTATAAAAAATATTTTTTTCATAATTATTTGAATAATAAAAAAATACTAGTTAAAATATCAATAATAAAAATAAACAGGATAAAAAAGAATGATTCCATCAAAAAGAAGGAAAGCGCGAGAATTAGCAATTCAAGCACTATATTCCTGGCATGTTTCAAATAATTCTTCTGTTTTAGAAATTAAAAAATACGTAATAAAACAAAATAAAACATCTATTCTAGATAAAGAATATTTTAATGAAATTGTCGACGGGGTCATTCAGAATGTTGATTATCTTGACAGAATTATTAAATTATATTTATCAAGAAAAATTCAAAGACTAGATATTATTGAAAAAGCGATACTACGATTATCTTCATATGAGATTATTCAAAGACTAGATATTCCATATAAAGTCATTATTAATGAAGGAATTGAATTAGCAAAAACTTTTGGTTCGCAAACAAGTCATAAATTTATTAATAGTATTTTAGATAAAATTACTCTAAAAGTTATACATAAAAAAAAAAAAATAAAAAAATTTTTATAAATTTCATAAAAACTAGTTAATATTAATATTTTAATTAATTATACAAAAAATATGAAAAAAAAAGAAAAATGGAATATTCAATATGCACAAAAAGTTGCTAATAAATTGAATATTAAAATGAGCAAAAAACACTGGGAAATTATTGATTGTATAAGAGATTTTTATAAAAAATATAATTTTTCACCTACCACTCGTTTTTTGTTAACATATATGAAGAAAAAAAATATTTCTTTGACTAGTCAAGATTTATTTATCCTATTTCCAAAAGGATTCATAAAATATGCTAGTCAAATAGCCGGGATACCTATAAATAATAATTGTTTTTAAAATAAACCGTAAATTATAAAAAGCTAAAAAAAACAAATATACTCATAAAAAAAACAATAAAAATAGAAATAAAAAACATACAACGTGACCAATATTTAAGAGATAAAAATAAAATATTTTTTATAATTGAAAAAATAAACCATAAAAAAATAAAAATACTGGTATAAAAAAAATAAAAAAAATTTACATAGTAAAAAAAGTACAATAAAAAATTTAAAAAAAATATAAAAACAATACACCATGAAATACAATATATAGTATATTTAATACCAAAAATTGAAAAAAAAGTAGGAATTTTTGCTATTTTATAATCCTTAAATCGATATATCATTATTGAATACGAATGAGATATTTGCCAAAAAATAAAGATAAAAAAAAGAATCAAACAACACTTATTAAAAAAATTATTTACCGCAATATATCCAATAATAGGTGGTAAGGAACCTGAAATACTACCTATTATAGTTGAATAAGATGAGTATCTTTTAAAAAATAAAGAATATAAAATAACATATATAAATACACCTAAAAAAGAAATATAAGCACACAAGGAATTTATGTAAGTAAAAAAAATATATAAACCTAAAAAAAACAAGAATAAAGAAAAAAAAAACAATAATTTTAAAAAATTACTGCTACAATTTGTACATAATATTCTATTATTCGTACGATGCATTTTTCTATCTAAATCTCTATCAATAATATTATTAAAAATACAAGAAGAAGAGATAATAAATATCATCCCTAAAATAGTTTTTAAAAATAATAAGATTAATATGCTTCCTTTAGACGCTAAAAAAAAACCCCCAGATAAACTAATCAAATTTCCAAAAATAATACCCGGTTTAATTAATTCAACCATCTTTATTATTTTATATTTATCAAATATAAAAAAATTTTTTAATTTTAATGATTTAAATGATCGAAAATCCATAAAGATCCTATATTAATAATCCCAATAATCACTATAGTAAAGATTAGCGATGATATAAAAAAAATATTTTTTTTTGAAAACGTAACTCCAGCACAATATTGCAAATATAAGAAAATTTGAAAAATAACCATCAAGTATAGAAAATATTTACAATTATTCAAAAAAAATAATTGATTCTTTAAGATAAAAAAATAAAAAATGATACAAAAAAAGGAGCCAAGAAATCCAGTAAAAAATTTTTCTTGCACTATAAATTCTATTATATTCATGAATAAAGATTTTTTTTTTACAGACATGATCTATTACTCCACAAATTATAAAATATTTCATCACTAATTAAAATAAACACAAAATATCAATACTATCCAAATTATATCTATAAAATGCCAAAACAAACTAAAACATATTAATGATGTTTTTACAAAAGAATTGAAACCAAATTGATAAACTTGATATATTAAAATTAATATCCACGATAACCCGAATATTATATGTAAACCATGAATACCTATCAGAACAAATAAAGATGAAAGATAACCGCTAATACTTGGATAGAAACCATGATTAAAAATATTTAAACATTCATAAACCTCTAATCCTAAAAAACTACCCCCTAAAATTAGGGTTAATAATAAAAAAAAAATAACGTATTTTTTAGAAGAAAATCTAAAAAAATATTTTGATATATTACATGATAATGCACTAAATGATAACAACGTAGTTTCTAAAAAAAGAAGGGACCATGAAAATAAATTATTTTCTCTTAAAAATCCATGATACCCATGTCGTGACATTATAATATGTACAATAAATAATACAGAAAAAATAATAAGATCACTCATTAAATAAATCCAAAAACCAAGAATATTTATATTTGATAAATCACCGTATGAAATATCATTTTTTTTATTATTCATTTGTATATCCTTATATAAAAGACATTCTATTGATCTCAGTTATAAAAATCATTATTTACCTATAAAACATATTTTTTCTCTATTTTTTTAATTTTCTCAATAGAAAGCATATATCCATTATTTTTTGAAAAAGATTTTTGTAAAATACTATAAAAAATACCAACCAATGCTATACATGCTAACCACCAAATATGCCATATCATAGAAAAACCAAAAAAAGTAACAAATGTACTTATTAAAACTCCAGAAGCAGTATTATTTTCAATATGAATTTCTTCTAAATTATCTGTATAAAAATATTTTTTTTTATTAATTTTCTTATACCAAAAATCATCTATTTTTTTAACAGTAGGTATCCGTACAAAATTATAAACTGGAGGAGGAGAGGGAATAGACCATTCTAATGTCCGTCCGTTCCATGGATCACCTGTATTATCCTTATATAAATTTGTATGACGATTTTTAATCGAAACAAATAATTGAATAAATTGGGAAATAATACCTAGAAAAATTATAAAAACTCCAATAGCAGCTGTTGTTAACAAACCGTGATATTCACAATCAATGTTTTGGCTTAATCTACGAGTCATACCCATAAAACCTAATATATATAGTGGTACAAATGCTACGACAAAACCAGAGATCCAAAAGAAAAAAGCACATTTCCCCCAATACTCATTTAACTTAAAACCAAACATTTTAGGAAACCAATAAGTAATTCCTGCAAAACAACCAAAAACGACACCTCCAATAATAACATTATGGAAATGAGCAACTAAAAATAAACTATTATGTAGTACAAAATCTACAGGAGGTATAGATAATAAAACTCCTGCCATTCCACCTATAGTAAAACTAATTAAAAAACCAATTGTCCAAAACATAGAAGAATGAAAAACAATACGACCTTTATACATAGTAAATAACCAATTAAAAATCTTTACTCCTGTTGGAATCGCAATAATCATAGTAGTAATACTAAAAAAAGAATTAACATTCGCTCCTGCACCCATAGTAAAAAAATGATGCAGCCAAACTAAAAATGACAAAACTGTAATTACAATAGTAGCCCATACTAAAGAAAAATATCCAAATAATCCCTTTCTTGAAAAAGTAGAAACAATTTCTGAAAAAATTCCAAATATTGGTAATATCAGTATATAAACTTCGGGGTGACCCCATATCCAAATTAAATTAACATATAACATCATATTACCGCCCATGTCATTGGTAAAAAAATGGAAACCTAAATACCTATCTAATGATAAAAATATCAAGGTAATAAATAACACAGGAAAAGATATTAATATTAAAATATTAGTGCATAAAGCAGTCCATGTAAAAACAGGTAATTTAAACATTGACATACCCGGAGCCCGTAATTTTAAAATAGTTACAATAAAATTAATAGCCGTCAGAAGAGTTCCGATTCCAGAAATTTGTAAAATCCAAATCCAATAATCTACACCAACTCCAGGACTAAATTCAATTTCTGATAAAGGTGGGTACCCCAACCAACCAGTTCTAGCAAATTCACCAACTCCTAAAGAAAGCATCATTAAAACAACTGCACTAGCAGTTAACCAAAAACTAAGATTATTTAGCCATGGAAAAGCAAGATCTCTTGCTCCAATTTGTAAAGGAATAACGAAATTCATTAAACCAATTACTAATGGCATTGCAACAAAAAAAATCATAATAACCCCATGAGCTGTAAAAATTTGATCATAATGATTTGAAGGAAGTAAACTAGCGTGCCCCGGGAGTGAAGAAAAATACTGTTGTAAACGCATCATAATCGCGTCAGAAAAACCTCGAATAAACATAATAAAAGACAAAACAAGATACATAATAGAAATTTTCTTATGATCAACTGAAGTAAACCACACATTCCATAAATATTTCCATTTTTTTAAAAATGTAATATATACACATATTATTAAAGAAAATAACGCAATAAAAATATATGTAACCATAATAACTGGTTCATGATATGGTATTGCATCTATAGTCAATTTTCCAAACATTATTAGTTCATCCTTAAAATATAAAAATTAAAAAATAAATTTATTTAATTCAAACTAACCATAATATTACATACAATGAGATTTATTAAAAATGCTTATAATTTTATAAAATAATAAAGGATCAACATATGAAAAATACTGAACATGATATTTCTCGTTATTACAAGAAAGCTTTAAAAACTGTTGCTTAAAGATTAAAAAATTATTTTTTGATTTAACCTTATTTACCCACTCATGAAATTCAGTTAAGTTGTTTTTTACATAAACATTAAATTTCATATTAGAAAAACCACGACCACTATAATTTGATGAAATTCCTTTATATAAACCATCTCGAGTTGCAAATAAATTTAACTCTGTTTTCATTCCAGCCATGGTATAAATTTGAGTTCCTAGACCTGGAATAAAAAAAGAGTTCATTACAGAATGTGAAGTAATACGAAAATATATCGAAGTGTTTTTAGGAAAATATATCTCATTAATTGTTGCAATTTTATACTGCGGGTAAATAAATAACCATCTCCAATTCAATGATACTACATCAATAATAATAGGCTCTTGTGAATTAATACATAAACATTTACTAGGTTCTAATTTATGCGTATTTTTCCATGATAAATCTGCTAAAAAAATTATTATAATAATTGGAACTAACCAGCATATTGTTTCTAAAAAGTATGAATGGGTCCAATCAGGTTTATAAGCTGCAAAAATATTTGATTCCCGATAGTAATATGCAATAAATGATACTAAAGAAATTACAGGTATAACAACAAGTAACATCACCTTAAAAACTACTAAAGCTAATTTTAGTTCACGATGTAAAATATACCCATCACTATACATATGTATATTGTTACTAAAATACATTACAAATAAAGAAATTACTAATATAAAAGAAATAGACAAAAATTTCAGTATATTATTTTTATTAAATAATTTTATCATTTTAAAACCTATACCATAAAATACACTTACTTATCATTATAATTTCATAAAAATAAATAAGTATTTTTTAAAAAAATATGAATAAAAAATAAAATATCATTTTTTAATTACAAATAACATTTATTCATTGTTTTATATATATAAAAATACAATTAATAATTCTAAATTGACAGTCATAACAATTATATTGTATATTAAAAAAAATTTTATTAATAAAATATATATATTTAACAAATCTCGTAAATAATTAAATAATTAAGAAATTTTTATTATATTATTACATAATGATTTCTTTTTTCAAAATAAAAGATTTATATAAACATAATAAAAAACCTTTTTAAAAAATAATTATTTAATTTCTGTTCAATATGTTAAAAAAAATTTAAAATCTTTAAAAATTCATCTAAAATTATTTACTAGTATTAGTTAAAATAAAAATTTTAGTATATAACAATAAATATTCTGTTAAAATAAGTTATCATGAAAAAAAACATTAAAAAAAAAATCAAAACTTCACTTACTGTTTTTTATTTAAAAATAATAGATAATAGTAAATTACATCAATCAAATGTAAAAACATCAAAGCATTATAAAATCATTGTATCTGCATACGAATTTAATAATATATCGTTACTTCAACAACATAAAAAAGTTTATAAAATTTTTTTTAAAGATATCCCTCAAAAAATATATTCAATTCAGTTACATACTTATAGCGTTACTGAATGGAAAAAAAAAAGAAATCAAAAATTTAAATCAATTCCATGCATAAAAAAAAATTATACTTATAAATATAATTAAATATCTTATTTTAAAGAAAATAATATCTATATTTAATAGATAATTTATTATAAAAAATAATAATTATTTATTATTAGACACTATTAATTATATTTAAAAAATATAATCTTTTAATTTATAACAAATAATTAACATCAATCTTATATTGATATAAAAAGAACAAATAAAAATTATTATACATATCAAAATATATATTATTAAAACTAACCTATAAAAATAAATTTATTAATTTTGAAAAATATTAAATTTACTGTAAAGTAATCTAAATAATTAATCAAATTAACTATATTTATAAAAATATAGTTTTCTAATACATTTCTTATCATTAATTTAAAGAAAATATTAAAAATGAAAATTATTCAAAAAAAAAATACGATAACCAACAACCTATCTTTAATACCATTTGTTATTGATAAAACCAATGGCGGAGAAAGATCCTATGATATTTTTTCAAGACTATTAAAAGAAAGAATAATTTTTATTACTGGAGTAATAAATGATAATTTAGCTAGTATTGTTATATCTCAAATATTATTTTTAGAAGCAGAAAATAAAAAAAAAGATATTTTTTTATATATTAATTCACCTGGAGGAATTATTTCATCTGGATTATCTATTTATGATACTATGCAATTTGTTCAACCTGATATAAATACTATATGCCTAGGTCAGGCTTGTTCAATGGCAGCTATCCTACTATGTGCTGGAAAACACGGAAAAAGATTTTGTTTACCTCATGCAAGAATCATGTTACATCAACCACTTGGCGGATTTGAAGGACAAGCTTCAGATATTATCATACATGCTAGAGAAATAAAAAATATAAAAAAAATAATTAATAATTTACTATCTCTCCATACTAAACAACCTATTGAAAAAATAACAAAAGAAATAGAACGCGATTACTTTTTTTCCCCACTAGAAGCTCTTGAATACGGTCTAATCGATAAAATTTTAAAAAAAAATCAATATAATAAATCTTTATAAAAATATTAAATTCTTAATAATTATAGGGAAAAATATGGATAATACTATTGATACTCAAAAACCTATACTTTGTTCATTTTGTAAAAAAAACCAAAATGATGCAAAAAAAATAATTAGCGGGTTGTCTGGACATATTTGTGATCAATGTATTTTACTTTGTAATGATATTTTAAATAAATATCATGTTAAGAAAAAAAAAACAGACCTCTTGAAAAATAAACCAAAAAATATAAAAAAATATTTAGATAAATTCATAATTGGACAAAAGAAAGCTAAAAAAATTATATCAGTAGCTGTATATAACCATTATAAAAAATTACATTATTTATCTAAAGATACTAATTCTATTGAATTAGGTAAAAGTAATATATTATTAGCTGGACCAACCGGTACAGGAAAAACACTAATTGCTGAAACTTTAGCAAAATATCTAAAAGTACCATTTACTATTGCTGATGCAACTACGCTTACAGAAGCAGGTTATGTCGGAGATGATGTAGAAAATATTTTAAGAAAGCTCATAGAGAATAGCAACTTTGATATCTCGAAAGCAGAACAAGGAATAATATATATCGACGAAATTGATAAAATTACAAAAAAATCAGAAAATATTTCTATAACTCGCGATGTTTCTGGAGAAGGGGTTCAACAATCTTTATTAAAAATTATTGAAGGAACCGTTGCCTCAATCCCCATGACTGGGGGAAGAAAACACCCTCAACAGGATACCTGGAAAATCAATACTTCGAAAATTTTATTTATTTGTGGAGGATCTTTTTTTGGATTAGAAAAAATTATATTTAACAGAATTCATAATAAACCGAAAATTGGATTTCGCTCAAATAATACAATAAAATCTACAGTAAAAAAAAAATATAACAATGATATAAATATACAACCTGAAGATTTAATTAAATACGGATTAATTCCGGAGTTTGTAGGAAGATTACCAATTATAGTAATGTTACAAGATTTAACCGAAAATAATTTAATACAAATACTATGTAAACCAAAAAACGCTATAATAAAACAATATAAAAAATTATTTGCTTTAGAAAATATCGAATTAACATTCGATGATTCAGCAATACTAGAAATTGCAAAACAAACAATTAAAAAAAAAACAGGAGCAAGAGGACTGCGTTCAATTTTAGAATCTATATTACTTAATACAATGTATAAAACACCTACTATAAAAAATATTAAAAGAATACATATTAATGCATCTGTAATTAAAAAAGAGTCATCACCTAAATTATTTTTTTTAGAAAAAAAATCAGATAAAAATACGTAATATGATAATCTATTATCATGCATATCCATTAAAATAAAAAATGTACTCTTATAAAAATAAAAACAAAAATATAAAACAAGATAAGTTTTATATATCTACAATACTAATAGAGAGAGATATATATGAATTCTGGGTCTTCTGAAAATATTACTATTCCAATATTACCCTTACGAGATATTGTAATTTATCCGTATATGGTTACTCCTTTATTTATAGGTAGAAAACAATCAATTAAATGCATAGAATCTTCTGTAAAAAATAATAAAAAAATACTTTTAGTTACACAAAAAGAATCTGTAACAGATAATCCAAAAAAAAATGATTTGTTTAAAATTGGTACGGTTGCACAAATATTACAAATATTAAACCTCCCTGATGGAACAGTTAAAATATTAGTAGAAGGAAAAAAAAGAGCTACAATTCAAAACATAAAAAAAAATGATGACCATTACTTCGCAAATATAAATTATCTTAAAACAGAAAAAATAAAAGAAAAAGAAAAAAAAGTACTATTAAAAACAACTTTAAAACAATTCAAAAAATATATTCAATTAAATAAAAAATTATCAATTGAGATATTAGATGAATTAAAAAAAATAAAAGATATCGAAAAATTCAGTGATACTTTAGCTCACCAAATGCCTTTAAAAATAGAGGATAAACAATTAATTCTAGAAATGCCGTCTATTAATCAACGTTTAGAATTTTTAATGGGAGCAATGAAAAATGAAATTGATTTAATTAAAATAGAAAAACGTATTAGAAATAGGATCAAAAAACAAACTGAAACTAATCAAAGAGAATATTTTTTAACCGAACAAATGAAAGCAATTCAAAAAGAACTAGGAGATGCAGAAAATTCTATAGATGAAAATGAAAAATTAAAAAACAAAATCAATTTATTAAAAATGCCTAAAGAAGCAAAAAAGAAAACAAAAGCAGAATTGAAAAAACTAAAAATGATGTCACCAATGTCAGCAGAAGCAACAGTAGTCAGAAATTATCTCGAATGGATGATACAAGTTCCATGGAATAAAAAGAGCAAAATAAAAAAAAATATAAAAACTGCACATAAAATTCTTAATATTGATCATTTTGGATTAAATAAAGTTAAAGAACATATTTTAGAATATTTGGCAGTACAAAACCGAAAAAGAAAAATAAAAGGACCTATTCTATGTCTAGTTGGTCCTCCAGGTATCGGGAAAACTTCATTAGGGAAATCTATTGCCAGAGCAACAGGTAGAAAATATATACGTATGGCTTTAGGGGGAATTAGAGACGAAGCAGAAATACGGGGGCATAGGAGAACATATATTGGATCAATGCCTGGAAAATTAATGCAAAATATAACAAAATCTGGTGTCAAGAATCCTCTTTTTCTATTAGACGAAATAGATAAAATGGCGTTTGATATTCGTGTAGATCCTGCAGCAGCTTTACTAGAAGCTTTAGATCCAGAACAAAATAATTCTTTTAATGATCATTACTTAGAAATAAATTACGATCTATCAGAAGTTATGTTTGTAGCAACCTCTAATTCTATGAATATACCTGCTCCTTTACTAGATCGAATGGAAGTTATTAGACTATCTGGATATACCGAAGAAGAAAAAATCAATATTGCAAAAAAATATTTACAACCCAAGCAAATGAAAGAAAATGCACTAAAAAAAACAGAATTATTAATTAAAGATACAGCCTTAATAAACATTATTAGGTATTATACACGAGAATCAGGAGTTAGAAATCTAGAAAGAGCAATCTCAAAAATTTGTAGAAAATCAGTAAAAAAAATATTACTAGAAAATATTCAAAATATTATTATAAATAAAAATAATTTAAAAAATTACTTAGGAATAAAAAAATATACATATGGGAAAACAAATAAAAATAATCAAATTGGACAAGTTATTGGTTTAGCTTGGACTGAAATGGGAGGGGATCTTTTAACCATTGAATGTGCCTGTGTATCAGGAAAGGGAAAACTAATATATACGGGTTCTCTAGGATCAGTGATGCAAGAATCTATTCAGACAGCTTTAACAGTAGTTAGATCTCAAGCGCATAAATTAAATATTAAAAAAAATTTCTATAATAAAAATGATATTCACGTACACGTTCCTGAAGGAGCTACACCTAAAGACGGGCCAAGTGCAGGAATATCTATGTGTACTGCAATAGTATCATGCTTAACCCAAAACCCTGTTCAATCTAATATCGCCATGACTGGAGAAATAACACTACAAGGGAAGGTATTAAACATTGGAGGTCTAAAGGAGAAAATAATTGCGGCTCATCGAGGTGGAGTAAAAAAAGTTCTTATACCTCATGGAAATAAACGGGATTTAGAAGAAATACCAAAAAACATTCTCTCTGATTTACACATATATCCAATAAAAAATATAGAAGAAGTATTAACGTTAGCATTAGAAAAAAATCCTTATGTTAGTAATCTAAAGTAAATAAAAACGTGAAAAAAAAAATAAATAAAAGTTTCACAATAATCAAGATAGCTAGCAAAAAAAATCATGCTAGCTATAGCTATTTCTAAATAAAAAAATGTATTTTAAAATTAATAATTTTTTTATCTAGTTAAATAATTTCATCAAAAAGGTCCAAAAAACTATGTCGTTTCTTCGGAATTTTTATAAAAAAAAAATTTTACTAATTGTTACTCTTATTATTACATTATCTATTATATTAAGTCATTTTTCTAGTTTTTTTATATTTAAAAAATCATTGCCGGCTATACAAGTCAATAAAGAAAAAATTTACCCAGAAATATTACAATTAAACTATGAAACGGCACACAAAAAACAAGAAAAAGAAATAAAAAAATTTTTTTCAAAAAATATTCATAAAAATGAATATGAACAATATTTATTTCAACAAGTAGTTATGAAAGCTATAAACGAATCTCTTTTTAAACAATATGCAAATAAAATAGATTTATATATGTTAAATAAATATGCAAAAAAAATTATTCGGTCTTCTCAATATTTTCAAAAAAATAATCAATTTAGTTATTCAAAATACTTTAAATTCATTAATTTTATTGGATATAAACATACTCAATATATAGATGCATTAAATAAAAAAATAGCTGCTCAATATTTACTTAAAGTATTTTTAAAATCAATTATAATTTTACGATCAGATATAAAAAAAGAATTAAAAAAAATAATAAAACAAAAAAACATACAACAAATTACTTTTAAAGTTAAAAAAGAAAACTTAAAAGATACATATAATATAAAAAAAATAAAAAAATATTTTCATACTAACAAAGAAAAATTTTTTAATCCAGAATCTATTAAACTAAAAATTCTTTGTTTAAAAAAACGAACACAATTCATTGATAAAAATAAAAAAAAAAAACTATATTATCACAATAATATAAATAAATATTTAACACAAAAAAAATATAATTACCATTTAATTCAAACTAATAACCTTCAACAAGCAATTCAAATGATACAAAGATTTTCAAATATAAAACAATCCATAAAAAATCAAAAACAAACCATAAAAAATAAAAAAACAAATTTTAATTGTATAAATATTGGGTGGATTGATCAAAAAAATATACCTACTTTTATCAAGAAATTTCAATTAAAAAAAAATGGCGAATATTCTGATATAATCTTTTATAAAAATAATTTTTTTATTTTTAAACTTCACTCTATTAAAAAACCTTACATTAAAAATATTTTATATGCAAAAAAATATATAAAAAAAAAATTAAAATTTAATAATATTATTTTTAAAAAAATGATCCTTAATAACCAATTAAATAAATTATTAAAAAATAAAAATCTAAAATTAGAAACAATATTCTCTAAAAACTGGAAAAAAACTCAAAAAACTCATCCTATTAATTATAAAAATATAACTTATTACTCTCATTCTAGTTATTTTAATCAATATCTTAAAAAAAATTTTTTTTATAAAAAAAATATAAATGTTAATCCATCTATAAAATTTTATATAAATAAGAATAAACACATATATCTTTCACAAATACATTCATATACTAGGAAAAGTTTACAAGATAAAAATATAATTTTTAAAAAGATTGTGCATTTATTTCAATGGAAAAAAATAAATGATAAAAATCACTTATATATAAAAAAATTTTTATTAACTAAAGAGAATAATAAAAAAAAATATTTAAATAAAAAACTTATTGATATTTATCCAACATTAACAATATCCAATCAAAATAATAAAGAAATTGTTAAAATTTTAAATAAATTACCTAAATTAAAAGATAATCGCTACATATATTTTTTGTTTCCTGCTTTAAAAGGGCAAAAACAACTTATTGTTTTAAAAAAAACATTTTTAAAAAAAATTAATAAACAAGAAAAATATATTATTGTTCAACAAATAAAACAACAACTTAAAATGAAAATTATTACAGAAATTTTAAAAAATTTATATAAAAAATCTAAATTAATATACAATTCTTAGAAAGAATATATTTAATAGGAAATTATTCAAAACAACTAAGTAACTATATTATTATATAATATATATTTTATACTTTAAATCATTGACCTAGTTGATTTCAAAAAAAATAAGGCAGCTCAATGGAACTATTAAAACAATTAAAATGGCATTTTAAACAAGAGTGGAAAAGATATACCGGGGCATTTTTTTTATTAATTACAGTAACATTATTACAACTATTTCCAGCTAAAATAATTGGATCAGTAGTTGATTTAATTTTAAATAATCAAGCATCTACTTATATAATCTTACAGCAAGTTTTAAAAATTATTTTAATATCTGCTACAATTTACATATTAAAAAATTTATGGAGAATCTTACTTTTTGGGGCATCATATAATTTAGCATCTGTACTAAGAATACAATTTTGCTCGGCTTTACTAGAGCAAGATACTACATTTTATTCAAAATATAAAAATGGAGATTTAATATCGAGAATATCAAATGATATTGATAGAGTAGTTTTTGCAACAGGAGAAGGTGTATTAACAATCATTGATTCAATTAGTCTAGGATGTTCTATATTTACCATGATGTGCATACAAACAAACTGGAAACTCGCCTTTTTTTCTTTATTTCCTATGCCTATTATGGCTATAATAATAAAAAAATATGGAAATAAATTATATGTAAATTTTCAGAAATCACAAAAATATTTTTCTTATTTAAATAATCAAGCTCAGGATAGTCTTGTTAACATACAAATGATCAAAAGTTTTAAACTAGAAAAAACAGAAATAGAAAAATTTGCTACAGCAGCTCAAAATGTAGAATTAAAAGATTTTGAAGTCTCTAAAATTAGCGCAAAATTCAATCCAATCATTTATGTTTCAATAGCCATCTCTAATTTATTTGCAATATTAGGTGGAAGTTGGTTGATTGTAAAAGAACAATTAACATTTGGGCAATTAACTAGTTTTATTTTATATTTAGGATCTATGGCATGGCCTATACTAGCATTTTCATGGATGTTTAATGTTTTAGAAAGAGGAAATGTTTCTTGGAAAAGAATTAATAAAATAAAAAAAAACATTGATAACAAAAAAAAAAATTCAGTTATTTTAAATGATCTTGAAAATTTTAATAATTTATATGTAAACATCAAGAAATTTATATATCCTACAAGAACAAAACAATCATTACAAAAAATAAAATTTATATTACAAAAAAATACTACATTAGGGATCTGCGGTCCAACTGGATCAGGGAAGACTACTATTATTCGATTACTACAAAAACATTTTGAACTATCATCAGGATATATCAAATATAATCAATATAATATAAAAAATATTTGTAAAAAAAAATGGAGAAATATTGCATCGGTAGTTAATCAAACACCATTCTTATTTTCAGACACTATATTAAATAATATTTCTTTTGGAAAAAAAGAAGTAACCATGAAAAAAATTATACAAGCAGCTAAATTAGCGTGTATTCATCATGAAATAAAAAAATTACAACACGGATACCTTACTCAAGTAGGTGAAAATGGAATTAAATTGTCAGGAGGTCAAAAACAAAGAATTACGATTGCTAGAGCTTTTTTTGTAACTGCTAAAATTTTAATTTTAGATGACCCTTTATCATCTGTGGACTATGAAACAGAATATAAAATTATAAATAATATATATAAATATACAAAAAAAAACCAAGCTACTATTATCATGACCACACATAGACTTTCAATATTAAAAAAATTTAATAATATTATTGTTCTAAAAAATGGAAAAATATTACAATCAGGGGGACATCAAAAATTATTATCTGAAAATAATTGGTATAAAAAAATGTATAATTATCAAAAATCTGAAAAATAAAAATATTTATTATCTAAAAAACTCTCATAAATACAGGAAAAATAATAATGGAAGAGAATAAATATTCTTCATGGAAGATAATAAAAAGACTATTATCTTATTATAATAAAAAAAAATATTTATTATTATCTTCATGTATATTAATTTTATTTAGCATAATTACTGAAATATCTAGTCCTATTATACTTAGTAATTTTATTGCAAATATTATAAAAAATCATACTGTTAAGTTAACATCTATCTTATATTTAGCTATTTCATTTATAACACTACAAATATCATCATCTCTGCTTTGCTATTTTTATACAATCCAATTTAATTCAATGTCAACTAATATTATCAAAAAAATAAGAATTAAAATTCTAACAATTGCATTACAACAACCAATGGAATTTTTTGATAAAAAACCTATCAGCTCAGTAATTACTAAAATTACAAATGATACTGAATCTATTAAAGAATTTTATGATACAATATTATCATCACTCATAAAAAATATTGTATTATTTAGCATGATTTTAATAACTATGTTTACTTTAGAATGGCATATGGCTTTAATTACTTCTATAATTACACCTATTTTAATCTTAATTATAAGAACACATAAATATCATAGTAAACCATCTATTCAAAAAATTAAATCATATGCATCACAGTTAAACACTAAAATTAATGAAATTATTAGTGGAATTACAGTAATTCAACAATTTAATCAAGAAAAAAAATTTATAAAAAAAATTGCAACTCTTAACAAAAAAATATACTTTCATAAAATGCAAATATTAAAAATAGACGGAATCTTATTAAGACCGTTATTAAATTTAATATCTGCTATTCTTTTATCTTGTATTGTGATGACATTAAAATTATTTCCTATCGTAACCTTAAAAATTAGTGTATTACACGCATTTATAAATTACTTAAGATATCTTAACGAACCTCTTGTTATAATAACTAATCAACAATCAATATTACAGCAAGTCATCGTTTCTTCTCAAAGAGTTTTTAAATTTATTGACCTTCCTATCCAAAAATACGGGGAAGATACCCAATTATTACAAAGTGGAGAAATAAAAATAAAAAATATATACTTTTCATATCCTAATACCAAAAAAAATATTTTAGAAAAAATAAACATTAATATTCCAGATAAAAGTTTTATCGCATTAGTTGGAAAAACTGGTAGTGGGAAAACTACATTATCAAATTTAATATCAGGATATTATAAAACTACTAAAGGAAAAATATATTTAGACAAAAAACCAATTAATACACTATCAAATAAAACATTACGTAAAAGTATCTCTATTGTCCAACAGGAACCTACAATTATATGTGATAGTCTTATTAAGAATATATCACTAGGTCGAAATATTAAAAAAAAAGATATTATTAAAGTGATAGATAAAAGTCAATTAAAAACACTTGTAAATACTTTACCTAAAGGATATAAATCTGTTTTAGGAAAAAACGGAGAAAGTTTATCTCAAGGACAAAAACAACTGATAGGAATTGCTAGAATACTAGTATCTAATCCTAAAATACTTATATTTGATGAAGCAACAGCTAGCATAGATTCAGAATCTGAACAAAAAATACAAAAAATATTATCTGAGATAAAAAAAAAATCTACAGTTATTGTTATTGCTCATAGATTATCTACCGTAATAGATGCAGATATGATTATTGTATTAAATAAAGGAAAAATAATTGAAAAAGGGAAACATAAAAAATTGTTAAAAAATAAAAATTTATACTACAAAATGTATAAAAATCAATTAAAAAATAAATAATTATCATCATTTTTATTTTAAATACAAAGTTATTTTATAACTTCTGTTAGAAGTATTAATAAAACCTATATCCTTTAATTTGGCTGCTTCCTTCCAGACCTGACCATTTTTTTAAATTAATAGAATTATTAATAACCTCTAACAGAATATAAATCAATAAAAATGAATTGATTATCAATCGATATATTAAACATCAATACTGAATATAAGTCAAGAAAAAATATACATTTTAATATCAAAAAATTTTATATTAATAATAACGGTAGGAAAAAATGATATATCAAATATTATCAAATAAATGGAGACCTCAAGAATTTAATCAAATTATAGGTCATAAATATCTTATAAAAATGATGGTTAATAGTCTTAATTTAAAACGTATTCATCAATCATGGCTATTATCAGGAATGCATGGAATTGGTAAAACTACCATAGCTCGAATATTAGCTAAAAGCTTAAATTGCAAAAAAGATATCACGTCACAACCATGTAGAACATGCGCTAACTGCAAAGCAATAGAAAAAGGAAAATTTTTAGATTTCATAGAATTAGATGCAGCATCAAAAACAAGAATTGAAGATATAAAAATAATATTAGACTCAACTCAATATCCTCCAATACAAGGAAGATTTAAAATTTACTTAATTGACGAAATACATATGTTATCAAAACATAGTTTTAATGCTTTGTTAAAAATTCTAGAAGAGCCACCAAAATATATTAAATTTATTTTAGCTACCACCCACTTAAAAAAAATACCAAGAACTATACTATCAAGGTGTTTACATGTACACCTATCTTCTATTGAACCAACATGTATATCAAATTATTTAGAACAGATATTAAAAAAAGAAAATATTGATATAAAAAAAGAAATTTTAAATATAATTTCTTATTCTTCTGAAGGGAGTATTAGAAATGCTATAAACAACTTAGAGCTTATTATTTCTTCAATAAAAAAAAAAAAAATAAAAACTAGTTATGTAAATAAATTATTAGGAATTTTTGATAAACATAGTATTTTTATACTAGCTCAAAATATTATTAAAAATAATATCCATAGTGTACTTAAAATACTAGACTATGCTGAAAAAATAGGAGTTCAATGCAATAATATTATATCATCATTAATTATATTCTTTCATAACTTATCTATAATTAAAATTACTACATTAAAAGAAAACAATCTAATAAATGAAAAATCTAAATATAAACAAAAAATTTATATTTTATCTAAAAAAATTCTCTTTCAAGATATACAAAATTATTGTAAAATTCTTATCAGAGGAAAAAAATACCTGAAGTATGCTCCTAGTCCTCGAATTGGAATGGAAATAATATTATTTCAAATATATCAATATACAAATGAAAAATATCATGTTTCATAAAATTAAATTAATTAAAATAAATAAATATATTTATATATAAATAAAAAAATATATTATACTAATAATATCAAACATAAAAAATTTTAAAAAATTTTGCTTAATAAAAAAGAAAAAAAAATGTATACTAATGAAAAAATCAGTGATTTTATGAAACAAGCACAAAAAATGCAACAAAAAATGGAAAAAATAAAAAAAGAAATTAATGCAACAGAAATTAAAGGAACATCTGGAGCAGGTTTAGTAACAGTAACCATGCTAGGAAATTATTATTGTAAGTGTATAACAATACATAATGAAGCTTGGAATGAAAAAAATAAAATATTCCTACAAGATTTAGTTGTCTCGGCTGTTAATAATGCTGTAGAAAAAATTATCATATTACAAAAAAAAAAATTATCACTAGAATCTAGTATTCTAGATGAATCCAATCAATAATATATCACATAAAATATTATAAAATACTACATATCTAATTTATAAAAAAATCCAAAATTTATAATAAAAAAAATAAAAATAATATTTTAATAGAGAAATCTAATATGGAAAATAAAAAAACTTTTTCGTTTCAATCCGAAATTAAAGAATTACTACACTTGATGATTCATTCTCTATATTCTAATAAAGAAATTTTTTTAAGAGAATTAATATCTAATGCATCTGATGCTATAGAAAAAATTAGATTTGAAAAACTATATCATCCAAACAAATATCAAAAAAATACAGATATACCTAAAATAAAAATTTCTATTAAAAAAACAGAAAATAAAATTATTATTTCTGATAACGGAATAGGCATGACTCATGAAGAAGTTATAAAAAACTTAGGAACTATTGCTAAATCTGGAACAAAATCATTTTTAAATAAAATTAATAAAATAGAAAATAAAGAAAAAAATGATTTTATTGGCCAATTTGGTGTAGGATTTTATTCTTCTTTTATAGTGGCTGATAGTGTATCTGTATACACTAAACATGCATCTAATGATGGAGATGAGGGGACTCTTTGGATTTCAAATGGAGAAGGAGATTATACTGTAGAATCTACAACTATAAAAAAACACGGGACTAAAATAATTTTATTTTTAAAAAAAAATGAAAAAGAATTTTTAGAAAACTGGAAAATTAAACAAATTATAAAAAAATATTCAGATCATATTCCAGTTCCAGTAGAATTAGAAAATTATGACGAAAAAACAAAAACTCTTACCTGGGAAAAAATCAATGAAGCACAAGCTATATGGACAAAAAATAAAAATGAAATTTCAAAAGAATCTTATCAAAAATTTTATACATATATAACAAATGATTCTGAAAAACCATTAACATGGAGTCATAATAAAGTTGAAGGAAAGCAAGAATACATTAATATTTTATATATTCCTAAAAAAGCAGCGTGGGATATGTGGCATAAAGAGAATAAACATGGATTAAAATTATATGTAAAACATGTTTATGTTATGGATAAGGCAACACAATTTCTTCCAAACTACTTACGCTTCGTAAAAGGAATTATCGATTCTCAAGATCTTCCTCTTAATATATCTAGAGAAATATTACAAGACAGTTCGGTTACTAATATTTTACGTAAATCATTAACCAAGAAAGTTTTAGGTATGCTGAATTCGCTAAAAAATGAAAATAAGAAAAAATATCAAAAATTTTGGGATACATTTGGTTTAGTTTTAAAAGAAGGATTAGCTGAAGACTCATCTAATCAAAAAGTAATCGCTAATTTATTGAAATTTGCATCTATAAAAACTAAAAAAAAACAACAAATATTATCTTTAAATAAATATATTAGTAATATGACACCGGAACAAAAGAAAATTTATTTTCTTACATCAGATAGCTATAAATCCGGTTTAAGTAGCCCTCATCTAGAAATATTTAAAGAAAAAAATATTGATGTACTTATATTATCAGATAGAATAGATGAATGGATGATGAATTACTTAACTGAATTTAATAATATAAAATTTCAGTCAGTCAGTAAATCAGATAGCTCAATTGAAAAATTAACTTCCGAAAAAAATAATAATATTGATATCAATCAGTTTGATAATTTTATTAAAAAAATAAAAAAAATATTAGATAAAAAAATTAAAGATGTACGTATTACATATCGATTAAAAAATACACCATCTATAGTATTGACAGATACCAATGATATGAGTACACAGATGGCAAAAATTTTTAGCGCTGCTGGGCAACCTGTACCTAAAATAAAATACATATTAGAAATTAATCCCAATCACCCTTTAATCCAAAAAATAAAAAAAGTAGAAAATCAAGAAGAATTTTCTAATTGGATAGATGTATTATTTTTACAATCAGTTTTAGCAGAAAAAGGAAGTTTAGATAATCCAAATATATTTATTGAAAAAATTAATAATCTATTTTTATCATAAAATTTATATATTACTTTTTTTAAAAAAAAAATTTATATAGAAAATCATTTTTTAAAGGAAATTATAATGATACGTATTATTATGCTAGGAGCCCCTGGAAGCGGAAAAGGTACTCAGGCAAATTTGTTGTCAAAATACTTAAAAATACCCTTTATATCTGCTGGAGAAATATTACGTCAAGAAATAAAAAAAAATGAACTAACAAAAAACTATATAAAAAATACCATTAACCAAGGAAAATTAGTAAAAAATAATTTTATTATTAGATTAATTAAAAAAAACATTCAAGAAAAAAACTGCTATAATGGTTTTATATTAGATGGATTTCCAAGAACTATTGAACAAGCTCAATCTTTAAATAAAACGATTCCAATACACTGTGTTATACATCTAAATAGTAAGTATTTAGATATAATAGAAAGAATTGAGGGTAGATTAATACATGAACCTTCAGGGAGAACGTATCATAAAACTTTTAATCCACCAAAAAAAAATAATATAGATGATATAACAGGTGACTTATTAAGTAAAAGAAAAGATGATAAAAAGAGAATCATTAAAAATAGATTGAAAGAATATGATATATATACCAAACCACTAGTTAACTGGTTCAAAAATGAACAAATTCAAAAAAAAATAGAATATCTAGAATTAGATTCTAGTAAATCCATTAACAGAATTAATAAAAAAATAATTGATTACATCAATAGAAAAATAAAATAAAAAATTTTTGCGCTCTACAGGACTCGAACCTGTAACCTACAGCTTAGAAGGCTGTTGCTCTATCCAAATTAAGCTAAGAGCGCGAAAAGATTTATACACTAGCTTAACTTAAAAGCCAGTATTCTTTATTATACGTAATACATTATAAAAGATCAATCAATCTATCTATAAATATGCATTTATATATATAAAAATATCAATCCATATTATATTATGCTTGGAAATTAAAAATAATATTATTAGGTAACAGAAATCATGGAAACAAAAATCTTAGATGGAATAAAAATTTCCAATAAAATAATAAAAAAAATAAAAAAGAAAATAGACAAAAGAAAAAAAAACAAAAAAAAAATTCCTAGCTTAGCCATGATTATTATAGGAAACAATCCAGCTTCTCTGACATATGTACTTAAAAAAAGAGAAGCTTGCAATTTAGTAGGATTTTTTTCAGTATACTGGAATCTTCCAATCAATATCAGTGAAAAAAACTTATTAAAATTAATAAACCAATTAAACTATAATAAACATATCGATGGAATATTGATACAATTACCGTTACCTAAAAATATTAGCTATATAAATATTGTAAATAATATTGATCCTAATAAAGATGTAGATGGATTTCATCCATATAATATTGGATCTTTATATCAATGTAATTCAAAATTTCGATCATGTACACCAAAAGGAATTATGACCTTGCTTAAAAATTATAAAATAAATATATCTGGTTTACATGCAGTAATCATAGGATCATCAAACATAGTCGGGAAACCTATGTGTTTAGAGCTAATTTTAGCTGGCTGTACTACTACACTAACTAATAAATTAACTATCAATTTAAAAAATCATGTTCAAAGGGCAGACTTAATAATTATAGCCGTTGGTCAACCAAACTTTTTATATGGAGACTGGGTAAAAGAAGGAGCCATTGTAATAGATGTAGGAATTAATTATATTAATCAAAATAAAAAAATAGTTGGAGACGTACATTTTGATTCAGTGTCACTTAAAGCATCTTATATCACCCCAGTTCCAGGTGGAATAGGTCCTATGACCATAGCATCGTTGCTCCAAAATTCACTAAAAGCATGCAAAAATTTTAAAAATGATTGATTAAAAAATTTTATTTATTAATTTATTGATTTATTTATCTGTATCTATATACAGATTTATTTAAATGATCTTCAACAATAATTCCTAACTCTAATAACTTAATTCTAATTATATCCGATAAATGCCATTTTTTTTCAAAACGATAATTATTACGCATTTTTATTAAATTTCTAATAATATAAGAATGTTTTATAAAAACTTGATCTAATTTAAATAAAAATTCTTTTGGTTTATGAGTAAATAAACCTAAAATATTACCTAAAAAAATCAAATCAGATGCTAAAATATTAGCTAAATAAAAATTATTTTTTTTAATTTTATTGATATATTTAGATAATTTTCGCAAAACTGAACATGCGACAGGTGTATTGAAATCATTATTCATAGCTTGAAAAAATTGATTTTTAAAATCATCTCTAACTTGTATCCTTCTCAAAGATCGATACGATAAGTTAATAGAACATCCTAAAAGGGACATATAAATCTTTATTAAAATATTCTGAGATTTAATAAGATTTTTTTCAGAATATTCTAATGGATGCCTATAATGTGAAGACAAAAAATAATACCTAATAACTTCAGAATCATATTTTTCTAATAAATTTCGTATCGAGATAGTATTTAATAAAGATTTTGACATTTTTTGTTTATCTAAAACTACCATACCTACATGTATCCAAAATTGTACAGAAAAATTTCTATTCATGCATGTCGATTGAGCTATTTCATTTTCATGATGAGGAAATAATAAATCAATTCCACCTCCATGAATATCTACCGTATTATGAAAATATTTATTGATTATCGAGGAACACTCTATATGCCAACCAGGCCTTCCAAATCCCCAGGGGGAATTCCATAAAGAATCAGAATTATTTTTAATATTGTTATTATACTTCCATAATACAAAATCATCAGATAACCTGTAATCCTTTCCAGCAGAAAAAGAGTCGTAATGAGAAAAATTTCTATATTTACGGTGAGACAGTAATCCATAATTTTTATAACGTAAAATAGAAAAGAGTATGTCTCGATTATCCGAGATATATGCATGTTTATTTTTCAACAAAAGATCAACATTTTTTATAATTTCTTGCATACATTCAGTAACTCTGGGTTCTTCATTAGGAAGAATTAAATTTAAACGTAAAAAATCTTTATTCATATACTTAATCATGCGTTGAGACAAAATAAAAGCCGGTTCTTGATTTTTACGAGCAGTATTTATAATTTTATCATCAATATCAGTAATATTCCTAACATAATTTGTTCGATACCCTAAATGCTGTAGATAACGTACAATTATATCAAATATGAGAAAAGTTCGAGCATGCCCAATATGGCAAATATCATATGTCGTCACGCCACATACATAAATATTTATTTTTTTTTTAGATAACGGTAAAAATAGTTCTTTTTTTTTAGTAAATGTATTAAATATTTTTAACATAGTTATACTCATAACAATACAACCAAAAATATACTATATATAGTAGAATTTTTTTCACTCTAATTCCAATAAAATATTATCATAAAAATTTATATTTTTAAAAAAATAAAACAAAAAAAATAACAAATTATTAATAATAATAACCAAAAAAATAATTAAAATTAATATATTATTTTATTTCAATTCAAAATGAAATATAATATTGTGATAATAAAAATATTAATTTAATTAAATATTAAAAACAATAGTAAAAAAAGATAATTAAAAAAGGAGAGTTTAGAATGGAAAAAAAACTAGAAAAAATTCTCAAATTTCCTTGTACATTTACGTACAAAGTAATCGGTTTGGCTCAACCCGAACTAACTAATAATATTATCAAAATAATACAACATCATATACCGGGAGATTATGCACCTCAAATAAAATCAAGTAATAAAGGAACATATTTATCAATATCTATAACGATTTGTGCGAAAAATTTCAAACAAATAAAAAATTTGTATAATGAATTAAGTAAGATTCATTTAGTTAGAATGGTTTTATAAAAATATTTTGCGATGCGGTATTATTAAATACCTCCGCACCGCAAAAGAACTACCGCTGTTATAAAAAATATAGAATATTTTAATAAATATTAAATACTTACAACATTAGCAGCTGACGGGCCTTTTGCGCCTTCGGTAATTTCGAATTCAACACTCTGACCTTCCGCCAAAGTTTTAAATCCGTTGCTTTGGATAGCAGAAAAATGAACAAAAACATCTTTGCTTCCATCTTCTGGAGTAATGAAACCAAACCCTTTAGATTCATTAAACCATTTTACATTACCTTTAATCTTGGACATCTATATATTACCTTAGAGTGAAAATATAAACTAAAAATTATATCTAGAATCAATATTAAATTCATAAAAATGTACTTATTTTAAGAATAAATTAATTCTAAAAATAGCAATTTATTAAAATTAACATAATTATTAATTAATATAAATTTAAAAGAAATAGATATAAATAAGAATATAAAAATTTTAAAAAATATGATAAAAATAAAATTAAAAAAAACAATAATACCTGGCAATGTCCTACTCTCACACAAGGAGACCTTGCACTACCATTGGCGTTGAAATGTTTCACTTCTGAGTTCGGAATGGATTCAGGTGGTACCATAACACTATTGTCACCAGGTATAATATTATTTTTTTTAGAAAAACACCTCTGGTGTTGTAAGGTTAAGCCTCTTGGGTCATTAGTACTAGTTAGCTTAACATATCACTATGCTTACACACCTAGCCTATCTACGTCGTAGTCTCCAACGTCCCTTCAGTAAATATAATTTTTATATTTCAGGGAAAACTAATCTTGAGGCGAGTTTCGTGTTTAGATGCTTTCAGCACTTATCTCTTCCGTATTTAGCTACCGGGCAATGCCATTGGCATGACAACCCGAACACCAGGGATACGTCCACTTCGGTCCTCTCGTACTAGAAGCAGCCCCTCTCAATTTTCCTACGCCCACGGCAGATAGGGACCGAACTGTCTCACGACGTTCTAAACCCAGCTCGCGTACCACTTTAAATGGCGAACAGCCATACCCTTGGGACCTGCTTCAGCCCCAGGATGTGATGAGCCGACATCGAGGTGCCAAACACCGCCGTCGATATGAACTCTTGGGCGGTATAAGCCTGTTATCCCCGGAGTACCTTTTATTTGTTGAGCGATGGCCTTTCCATACAGAAACCACCGGATCACTAAGACCTGCTTTCGCATCTGCTCGCGTTATCACGCTTGCAGTTAAACTGGCTTATGCCTTTACACTAACCTTACGATTTCCAACCGTAATTAGCCAATCTTTGTGCTCCTCCGTTACTCTTTGGGAGGAGACCGCCCCAGTCAAACTACCCACCAGACACTGTCTCTGTATCGGATTACGACACTAGATTAGAAAACCAATTTTTATAGGGTGGTATTTCAAGGTTGACTCCATTTGTGCTAGCGCACAAACTTCTAAGTCTCCCACCTATCCTACACAATAAAAATCAACTTTCAATGTCAAGCTATAGTAAAGGTTCACGGGGTCTTTCCGTCTTGCCGCGGGTACACTGCATCTTCACAGCAAATTCAATTTCACTGAGTCCTGGATGGAGACAGCCTGGCCATCATTACGCCATTCGTGCAGGTCGGAACTTACCCGACAAGGAATTTCGCTACCTTAGGACCGTTATAGTTACGGCCGCCGTTTACCGGGGCTTCAGTCAAAAGCTTCAGGTTTCCCTTAACTTTATCGATTAACCTTCCGGCACCGGGCAGGCGTCACACCGTATACGTCCACTTTCGTGTTTGCACAGTGCTGTGTTTTTAATAAACAGTTGCAGCCAGCTGGTATCTGCGACTAACTTAAGCTTCAAAAGTAAATTTTTACACTTATATGTTAGCGTGCCTTCTCCCGAAGTTACGGCACTATTTTGCCTAGTTCCTTCATCCAGGTTCTCTCAAGCGCCTTGGTATACTCTACCTAACTACCTGTGTCGGTTTGGGGTACGATTTATATTTTACCTATAGCTTAGAGGATTTTCTTGGAAGCATGGTATTAGTTACTTCATTATTTTCATAATTCGTATTCGTATCTTAGATTTTTATAAAAAATCGGATTTTCCTAATTTTTCATCCTACATACTTAAACCGAGACAACCAACACCCGGATAACCTAACCTTCTCCGTCCCCCCATCGCAGTAAAAAAAAGTACTGGAATATTAACCAGTTTCCCATCGACTACGCCTATCGGCCTCACCTTAGGGGTCGACTTACCCTGCCCCGATTAACGTTGGACAGGAACCCTTAGTTTTTCGGCGAGCAGGTTTTTCACCTGCTTTATCGTTACTCATGTCAGCATTCGCACTTCTGATACCTCCAACATTTTTTTCAAAATATCTTCACAGGCTTACAGAACGCTCCCCTACCCAATAAAAGTATCTTTATTGCCGTAGCTTCGGTGCATAATTTAGCCCCGTTATATCTTCCGCGCAAGCCGACTAGACCAGTGAGCTATTACGCTTTCTTTAAATGATGGCTGCTTCTAAGCCAACATCCTGGCTGTTTATGCCTTCTCACATCGTTTCCCACTTAATTATGACTTAGGGACCTTAGCTGACGGTCTGGGTTGTTTCCCTTTCCACAACGAACGTTAGCACCCGCTGTGTGTCTCCCGTGATAACATTTTTCGGTATTCGGAGTTTGCGTTGATTTGGTAGGCCGGGATGGCCCCCTAGTCAAAACAGTGCTCTACCCCCGAAAATGAATTCACGAGGCGCTACCTAAATAGCTTTCGGGGAGAACCAGCTATCTCCCGGTTTGATTGGCCTTTCACCCCTAACCACAAGTCATCCGCTGATTTTTCAACATCAGTCGGTTCGGTCCTCCAGTTAGTTTTACCTAACCTTCAACCTGCTCATGGCTAGATCACCGGGTTTCGGGTCTGTATCTTGAAACTATAAAAAATTCGCCCTTTTAAGACTCGGTTTCCCTACGGCTCCCTTATATAGTTAACCTTGCTACAAAATACAAGTCGCTGACCCATTATACAAAAGGTACGCAGTCACTTTTTTAGAAAAAAGCTCCTACTGATTGTACGTATCTGGTTTCAGGATCTATTTCACTCCCCTAACCGGGGTTCTTTTCGCCTTTCCCTTACGGTACTAGTTCACTATCGGTCATTCAGGAGTATTTAGCCTTAGAGGATGGTCCCCCTATCTTCAAACAGGATTTCTCGTGTCCCGTTCTACTTTTTGAATCCCAGAGAAAAAATACTTCGTATACAGGACTATCACCTTGTATCGTAAGCTTTTCCAAACTTTTCTACTATACTTTTACTCTTTTTTGATTCGAGGCTGTTCCCATTTCGCTCGCCACTACTTAGGGAATCTCAATTGATTTCTTTTCCTCAAGGTACTTAGATGTTTCAGTTCCCCTGGTTTGCTTTATTAACTTATTTATTCAGTTAATAATGACGTTTATACGTCGGGTTTCCCCATTCGGAAATCATCGGGTAATAACGCTTCTTATCAGCTAACCGATGCTTATCGCAGATTAGTACGTCCTTCATCGCCTCTGAATGCCAAGGCATCCACCAAATACGCTTATTACGCTTAACCTTACAACCCACAGGTGTTTTTCTAAATTTTTAATCATATCCAAATTTTTAAAGAACATTTTTATTAAACTTAATATACTATAAAATAATTATATCATATTTTTTTTTATGAGTATACAAAAATATTTTTAATTTTTGTCCCCTAGGGGATTTGAACCCCTGTTGCCGCCGTGAAAGGGCGATGTCCTAACCACTAGACGAAGGGGACAGAAAAAACAATCAAATATAAATATTACATTACAATGTTACAGAAGGAATAAAAAGTGTCAAGTGTTTTTTTATATTTTCTTTAAAAAAAAATAAAAAAATATTTTCTATATCATTAATCTTATTTTATAAGAAATAATATTTTTATTACTTGGATTAATTTAAATTATTTAGAATGTTTAAAATTAAAAATATTTTTATTAATATCCGGAAGTATATTAAACCATAAATAACACGAATAAGCAGCTTGAGCAACTAACATTCCGAAACCATCTGAAATATTTTTACTACCTAAGTGTTTACAAAATTTTAAAAAAGGAGTAAGAGATAATGTCTTGGAATAAGAAAGATCATAACATTTCGTTGATGGCAAAACTAAATTTTCTGGAAAAAGAGGAATTGATCCATAAAGACCACACGATGTAGAATTAATAATAATATCAAAATTTTTATGATATAAAAAATCAGAAAAAATAAATATTTTTCCAAAAACTTTAAATCGCTTTACTAATTCAATAGATTTACTAACAGTTCTATTAAGAATAAAAATGCAACATTTTTCTTTCAATAAGTGAAATATAATAGAACAAGCAGCTCCACCAGCTCCTAATAAAAGTACACAAGTATTTTTTTTAAGAAAAGCTAAACGCTTCAAATCATATATTAAACCTATCCCATCCGTATTATCCCCTAAAATACTATTATCTTCACGCTTTACTAACGTATTAATAGAATGAGAAACTTTGACTCTTTTAGTATATTTACTAGGAATACAAAACGATTTTTTTTTAAAAGGAACCGTTATATTACATCCCAACCCCCCTTGGTTAAAAAATTTCGTTACTTTTCTAAAAAAATTTAACTCATTACATAAAAAAATGTTATAATGATATTTAATTTTTATTTCTTTAGAAAAATTTTCATGTATAACAGGAGATAAAGAATGTTTTACTGGATTTCCAAATAAAGCAATAGAATAAGAGTTATTTATACCTTGAAATGGCAACATAATAAAACCTCCTTGAACAGTTTTAAAATTATTTAATATATATAAAAAATCAAATTAAATAAATACGATAAATTATCGTATAAAGTATTTAATAAAAAATCATTCTTTATCTTGATTAAAAATTAAAAAAAATTTAAAAAAATAACTATGTCTATACGTAAAATATTAAAATTTCCAGATCAGCGTTTACGTTGGCAATCACGACCAATTAAAAAAATAAATCAATATACTAAAAGAATTATATCTGATATGTTTGACACTATGTATGCTAATAATGGAATCGGATTAGCTGCACCTCAAATAAATATACATCAACAAATTATTGTAATCAGTTCTTTATCACCTAAACAACCTGAATTAATCTTAATTAATCCAAGAATATTAAAAAAAAAAAAAAAATATATACAATCAACCGAAGGTTGTTTATCTATTCCACTGATCACCTCTACAATCTATAGATCAAAATATATAAAAATAAAAGCACAAGATTCTTTTGGTAAATCTTTCATATTAGAAGCAAAATCATTATTATCTATTTGTATACAGCATGAAATGGATCATTTAATTGGAAAACTATTTATAGACTACAATACAATAAAATTATAACTTTCTATATAATCAAATATAAATCAAAATATGCTAAAAAAAATATCAAAAGTTGTATTTGCAGGTAGTAATGATTTTTCATTAGCGCATCTAAATTCACTATTTTATTCTTCATATACTATCTCTGCAATATTGACAAAACCGGATAATATTTTTATAAAAAAAAAAAATAATAATTTTTCTTCAGTAAAAAAATTTGCTATTAAAAAAAATATTCCTTTGTTACAACCTGATAATTTATTTGAAAAAAAATTTTATAAATTTCTTTTAAAAATAAAAGCAGACATATTAATCGTCTCTTCATATGGATATAAAATACCTTCTACTATACTAAAAATATTTCCCTTAGGGGGAATAAATCTACATGCCTCTTTATTACCCCGGTGGAAAGGTGCAGCTCCAATACAATGGGCGATTTTATCAGGAGATAAAAAAACTGGAATTAGCGTAATAAAAATGAATTCTACTATTGATGCTGGAAAAATAATATACACTCTATCTTGTCCAATTCAATCTACTGATACTACCATATCATTATTAAGTAAATTAATTCCCATTTCATTACAATGTATGTATCAATCTCTTAAAATGGTTATTTATTCCAATACACGCCAATACTTAAAACAAGATAAAAAACTATCCACCATAGCCCCAAAAATAAAAAAAAAGGACGGAATAATTAACTGGTCTCTTACTGTTATTGAAATTGATCGATTAATTAGAGCTATGATACCCTGGCCATGTTGTCAATTTTTAATTAAAAATACTTTTATTAAAATTAAAAAATCATCTATTTTATCTATTTATAAAAATAAATTTCAAGAAGGAAGAATTATTGAAATTTCAAAAACTGGATTACAAGTCAATACTGGATCAGGTATACTAAATATAGAGAAAATACAATTACCGGGAAAAAAAACAGTACATATTTCACAAATATTACATTCAAAAAAAAAATTATTTAAAAAAAATTCTGTATTACCCTAATATTTAAAGATATAAAAAATAACGGCATAAAAATGCCGTTTTTATTAAACCGATATCTAAAAATATGTTATTTATATATAAAACATACCTTAAATATTACGGCCAACAAACTCTACATACGCCATAGATGCATTGTCACCTTTTCTAAAGCCACACTTTAAAACTCGTAAATAACCACCTGGACGAGAATAAAAATGAGGACCTAATTCATGAAATAGTTTTTTTACTGCAAAAATATCACATATACGAGAAAAAATTAACCGACGATTAGAAATCGTGTCATATTTCGCTCTCGTAATAATTGGCTCAATAAAACGACGTAGTTCTTTGGCTTTTGGTACAGTAGTTTTAATACGTTCATACTTAATTAACGAACATGTCATATTTTTTAACATAGATTTTAAATGACTACTTGTTTTATTTAATAATCGACCTGTTTTTCTATGCCTCATAATATTTCATCCTATTAATGTAATTTATATTTTTAAAAATATACAAAATAATAATCTATTTTTATATAATCTTATCTTCTGTTAAAATATTAGGTGGCCAATTATCTAATCTCATTCCTAGTGATAGACCCCTCGCAGCTAATACATCTTTAATTTCAGTTAATGATTTTTTACCTAAGTTTGGAGTTTTTAATAATTCTACTTCCGTTTTTTGAACTAAATCACCAATATAATGAATACTTTCAGCTTTTAAACAATTAGCAGATCGAACTGTTAACTCTAAATCGTCCACAGGGCGCAATAAAATTGGTTCAAATTCTGGTTTTTCTTCTTTTATTTTAGGTTCGCGAAAACCTCTTAAATCTACAAAAGCTTCCAATTGATCAGCCAAAATAGTTGCTGCACTTCTAATAGCTCCTTCAGGATCAATGGTTCCGTTAGTTTCTAAATCAATAATTAACTTATCTAAATCAGTTCTTTTCTCTACTCTTGCCGCTTCTACAGTATAAATCATACGTTCTATTGGACTGTATGATACATCTAAAAATAATTTTCCGATAATATTACTATCATCTTGAGAATCCTTTCTTGATTGAGCTGTAATATAGCCTCTTCCTCGCATTACTTTTATTCTCATATCAATAGATACAGTAGAAGACGTTATATAACAAATAACATGTTGTAAATTTATAATTTCAGTAGAAGCATCATATTCAATATCTGAAGCTAAAACAGGTCCTATACCATTTTTTTTCAATCGTAAAACTACTTCATTTTTACCAAATAATTTAATTGATAAACCTTTTAAGTTTAATAATATATTTAATATATCTTCTCGAATTCCTTCCTTATGCATATATTCATGTAAAATACCGTCTATCTCTACTTCTGTCACAGCACATCCAGACATAGAAGATAGTAAAATTCTTCTTAATGCATTTCCTAAAGTATGTCCAAAGCCACGCTCTAACGGTTCCAAAGTAATCTTAGCACGAGTCGAACTCAGTTGTATGATATCAACTAATCTAGGCTTCAAAAAATCTTCTACAAACCGCTCCATTATCATCCTCACTAAAATATATAATTACTTCTACTTAGAATATAATTCTACTATTAAATGTTCATTAATATCTGAAGACAAATCACAACGATCAATAGAACGTAAAAAAACACCTTCCATAGCATTATAATTAACATCAAACCAATTAGATTGCTCTCGCTGCTGCATAATTTCTATTGCCGCCTTGATTCTCAATTGACCTTTCGATTTTTGACAAATAGATATTTTGTCTTTTAAAGATACTTGAAAAGAAGGAATATTAACTATTTTATCATTTACGCAAATAGATTTATGACTAATTAATTGACGTGCTTCCGATCTAGTGGTCCCAAACCCCATTCGATACACAACATTATCTAGCCGATGTTCTAACAAAAATAATAAATTTTGTCCAGTGTTTCCTTTTAACCTAGCAGCTTTTTTATAATAATTATGAAACTGTTTTTCTAAAACTCCATATAAACGACGTAATTTTTGTTTTTCTCTTAATTGTTTAGCATATTCAGATAAACGTAATTTTCTAAATCCATGCTGACCTGGTGCTTGATCAATATTACATTTTGTCTCAATGGATCTAACTCCTGATTTCAAAAATAAATCTGAACCTTCTCGTCTACTTAATCTTAATTTAGGACCTAAATATCTCGCCATCTTTTTATATTCCTTCAATAAAAAATCATTATACTCTACGTTTTTTTGGTGCCCGACATCCATTATGGGGAATAGGTGTTACATCTTTAATATTTGTAATACGAAAACCTGAAGCATTCAAAGCGCGAATAGTCGATTCACGACCAGGACCCGGACCGTTAACCATAATTTCTAAATTTTTTATTCCATATTCTTTAACACGATCTGCACATTTTTCTGCTGCTACCTGCGCGGCAAAAGGAGTAGATTTTCTTGAACCTCTAAAACCAGAACCACCTGAAGTAGCCCAACTCAATGTATTACCTTGACGATCAGTGATCGTCACAATAGTATTATTAAAAGATGCGTGTATATGCGCAATACCATCTAAAATTTGTCTCTTTATACGTTTCTTAATATGGCGATGAGCTATTTTTTTTGACATAAAAATAATCTTCCTAATTATCTACTTTTAATTAATTTTCTTGGACCTTTACAAGTACGAGCATTTGTTTTTGTTCTTTGTCCTCGAACTGGCAAGTGTCTACGATGGCGTAAACCCCTATAACAACCAATATCCATTAATCTTTTTATATTAACGGCCTTGTCTCTACGCAAATCACCTTCAACAATAAATTTAGAAATAATAACTCGTAAACTATCAAGTTGCCTGTCATTTAATTTACTAACAACCATATTATATGGAATATTAGATGCTATACAAATTTTTCTAGATAAAGATCGTCCAATACCGTAAATACCAGTTAATGCAATTAAAACATGCTTAGAATCAGAAATATTAATTCCAGCAATTCTAGCCATATAAATTACTCCTTTTATTTTAATTTTATACAAAAATTAAAAATAACATAAATCAGTAAATATAATAATTTTTATTATTATTTATCATACATAATTATTATCCTAATCTATCCTTGTCGTTGTTTATGCTTAGGATCATTACCGCAAATAACTCGAATAATATTTTTTCTACGTATAATCTTACAACTACGACATATTTTTTTAACTGACGCTCTAACTTTCATTAATTCTCCTGAAATATAGATAAACTATATCATTTTATTAATTTTTTAAATATAAATTAGATTTTTTTAATACCTGTCTATATTGAGTTGACATCATTAAAGTTTGAACATGGGTAATAAATTCCATTAAAACTACTACTACAATCAATAAAGACGTTCCTCCAAAATAAAATGGAGCTTCTAATAAAAAATGCATAAGGTCTGGTACTAAACATATTAAAACAGTATATATTGACCCTACTATCGTTAATTTAAAAACAATTGCTTGAATATATTCAGCTGTACGTATACCAGGTCGGATACCAGGAAGAAAAGCACCTGATTTTTTTAAGTTTATGGCAGTATCAGAAACATTAAACATTACATTAGTATAAAAAAAACAAAAAAATATAATTAGTAATGCATTAATTAATAAGTAAATACCATAATTACATTCAAAAAAATTAAAAATTTTTTCTAAATAAATCCAATCATTAAAAAAATGATGACAATATGTCATAATAATCGAAGGAAATAAAATTAAACTAGATGAAAAAATTACAGGTGTTACTCCAGCCATATTTAATTTTAAAGGTAAATAACTATTGTAAGAAGAATGCATTCGTCGACCGTGCTGACGGCGAGCATAACATACTACAATTCTACGCTGACTACTTTCTATAAAAACTACCATAAAAATTACAAAAAACATAACTAAAAAAATCAATAAAATATGTAAAAAATGAAAATTTCTACTCTTCATTAAAGATAATGTTTGAATAAAAGATGATGGAAGATGAGAAATGATTCCAGAAAAAATAATTAATGAAATACCATTACCTAAACCTTTCTCTGTAATAAACTCTCCTAACCACATTAAAAAAATAGTACCAGCAACCAAACTAATCACTGAAACAGCATAAAAACTAAAATTAGTACTAACAATAATATTTTCCATACCTGGAAGAAAAGGTAGGCCAACGATAACGCTTGTAGATTGAATAAAAGATAAAAATAACGTCATATACTTAGTATATTGATTTAATCTTTTTTTACCGGCCGCTCCATCATTTTTTAAATGACTTAAGTGTGAAAAAATTAAAGTTAACAATTGCATAATAATAGAAGCAGAAATATACGGCATAACGCCTAATGTAAAAATTGATGCTCGATTTAAAGATCCTCCAGAAAAAATATTAAACATAGATAATAAAGAAGCACTTTTACTTAAAAAAAATTGTTCTAAAACTTTAATATTAATACCAGGAATTGGAATAAAAGAGCCTATTCGAAATATTATTATAGATATTAAAACAAATAAAATTCTTTTTTGTAAATTATATAATGTAGACATAATATACTTTCTATTAAAATAAATTATTTAGTTATATAAAATTATCTTTTAAGGATTAACAATTCCTCCAGCTAATTCAATACACACACGAGCACCTTTAGTTACTAATAACCCAGAAATCACTAAAGGTCTATTAATAGACCCTATTTTTATAATCTTAACATATTTAATATTCTTTTTAACCAAATTTTTCTTCTTTAAAACTGACAAATTAATATTATTTACATCAAGTAAATTATTTAATTCAAATAACCGTATCTCGTCCACTAATATTTTTTTTTTAGAAACAAAACCAAACTTTGGAATTCTACGATATAACGGGGTTTGTCCTCCCTCAAAACCAATACGAATTTTTTTTCCAGTTCTAGATTTTTGTCCTTTATGTCCTCGACCTCCTGTTTTTCCTAATCCAGAACCAATACCACGACATACACGTTTTCTTTTTTTTCGTAAATATACTGAATTAGATAATGAATTTAAATACATAATTAATTCCTTTTCTCAATTGAAATCATATAAAAAACTTTTTTTATCATACCCTGAATAGCTGGAGTATCATCTCTTTCTACAATATCACCAATATAACGTAAACCTAATCCCTTCATTGTTGAAATATGACTTGGTAAACGACCAATTTGGCTTTTTATTTGTTTGATAATAATTTTTTTCATAAGTATATAAAGTACACTCCTATAATTTAGAATTTAATTATGGATTTACCACGTTTTTTAGAAATCATTTCAGGTGATCGAATTTTTTTTAAACCATTTAAAGTCGCCCGAACAACATTTATTGGGTTTGTTGATCCATATATTTTAGCTAAAATATTTTTAATACCTACAACTTCTAAAATTGACCTCATAGCTCCACCAGCAATAATACCTGTACCATCAGATGCAGGCTTCATAAATATATTTGATCCAGTATGCGAACCTTTAACAGAGTGCTGTATAGTTTGCTGAAATAAAGGAATTACAATCATACTCTTTCTTGCCTTTTCCATTGCTTTTTGAATAGCCGCAGGGACTTCACGAGCTTTTCCATAACCAAATCCTACTTTTCCATTACCATTACCAACTACAGTCAAGGCAGTAAAGGAAAAAATTCTTCCTCCTTTTACAGTTTTTGATACTCGATTTACAGAAATTAATTTTTCTAGTAAATCTGTAGATAATTTTTTTTCAAAATTCATACTTTATCCTTATTTTTAAAATATTAATCCTGACTTACGAGCTGATTCAGCTAATTCTTTTAATCTACCATGATACTTAAATCCAGATCGATCAAAAGAAACTTTTTTAATTCCATATTTTAAAGCTCTTTCTGCAATCCAGGTACCCACAAATTTTGCCGATTCTTTATTTCCTGTATATAAATTTTTAATATCTAACCTTTTAAATTCTAAAGTAGAAGCGCACACTAAAACCATGGCTGTTTTATAAGAAATAATTTGAGCATATATATGTTTTGATGAACGGTGCACAACTAAACGAAAATTGCAAGTACTATGTATTTTTTTACGTATTTTGGTATAACGCCTAATACGAATAGATCTTTTATTTATTTTTCCTTTCATGCTACTTCTTCTTCGCCTCTTTAATACGAACTGATTCATTTAAATAACGAATACCCTTTCCTTTATATGGCTCAGGGATACGATAAGAACGTAAATTAGCAGCAACTTGACCTACTAATTGTTTATCAATACCCTTTAAAGTAATTTCAACCTGTGACTCTATAGTAACTTGTACCGTTTTTGGAAGTTGATAAGAGATAGGATGAGAAAAACCTAAATATAATTTTAGGAAATTATTCTTTTCTAATGAAGCACGATAACCAATACCTACTAAATTCAATTGTTTTTGAAAACCTGATGTTACCCCAATAATCATTGTATATACTAAAGAGCGACAAGTACCTGCTTGCATCCACCCATATGTTTGCGAACAGTGATCATGTGAAAAAAATAAAGAATGTTTTCTTTGTTTAATTTTAACACATTTATGAACTATACGTTTTAACTTACCTAACGGGCCTTCGATAACAACCTTTAAATCATTATAAAAAAATTTTACATTTTTTGGGATAATTATAGTTGACTTAGCAACACGAGACATTTTTCATTCCTTATCTATTTTAATAGATTATAACTATTAATTGACATAACATATAACTTCCCCGCCTAAACCTTTTTCTCTAGCAATACGATCTGTCATAACACCTCTAGAAGTAGATATAACTGCAATACCTAAATAATTCATAACAACCGGTATAGTATTTTTTTTACAATATTTTCGTAAACTAGGACGACTTGCTCTAGAAATATTCTCAATAACAGCTTGTCCATTAAAATATTTTAAAAAAACTTTTAATGTCCAATTATCATTTTTTTTAATCTGATAATTATAAACATATCCCTCATATTTTAATACTCTAATAATATTTTCTTTTATTTTAGAGAATGGAACAATAATATAGATTTTATTTGCACGCTGACCATTACGAATACAAGTCAACATATCTGCTATTGGATCTTGCATACTCATAAACACATAACCTCTTTAATCAAATTAAAAATGTAATATAAAAATTTTAAATAATTACCAACTAGCTTTAGTTAAACCTGGAATTTCACCTCTCATTGCAGCTTCTCTTAACTTGATTCGACTCAATCCAAATTTACGTAAAAAAGCATGAGGACGCCCCGTTTGTCGGCAACGATTTCGTTGTCTAGAAGGACTAGAATCTCGAGGAAAAGTTTGAAGTTTTAACATTGCTTCCCAACGATCTTTATCAGAAGAAGATGGAGAATTTATAATTTTTTTTAATTTCAATCTTATTGAATAATATTTCAATGCTAATTTTATTCTTTTAATTTCTCGAGCCTTCATGGATTGTTTAGCCATACTATTGACCTTAATAATTTTATTTTTGAAAAGGGAAATTAAACTCAGTTAAAAGATATCGACTTTCTTTATCAGAATTAGCTGTAGTAGTAATAGTGATATTCATGCCTCTAATAGAATCAATAGCTTCATAATTAATTTCAGGAAAAATAATCTGTTCACGAATCCCTAAACTATAATTACCTCTACCATCAAAAGACTTATTTGACATACCTCTAAAATCACGTATCCGAGGAATGGCAATAGTAATCAGTTTATCAAAAAAATCCCATTTTCTTTTTCCTCTTAATGTTACTTTACATCCTATTGGATAACCTTTACGAATTTTAAAATTAGCAATAGATTTTTTAGCAACTGTAATAACTGGTTTTTGACCAGAAATCTGAGTTAAATCATTCATAGCATAACTTAATACTTTTTTATCAGTTATAGATTTCCCTACACCCATATTTAAAGTAATTTTATCAAGTTTAGGGACAGCCATAATAGTAGAATAATTAAATTGATTAATTAAACGCGGGATAACCTGATTAATATAATAACGATATAACCTAGACATAAAATTTTCCTATAGTTACTTTAATAATTCTTTATTAGATTTAAAACGACGTATTTTTTTTCCAGAATCTAAAAAAAACTCTATTTTGTCCGCTTTATTCGTTAATTTATTAAAGATAGATAAATTAGATAGTTGAATAGGTAATTCTTTTTCAATAATTCCTCCCATTTGATTTCTATCAGGGATGGATTTTTGATGTTTTTTCACTATATTTATACCTGAAACTATGGCAGTATTTTTATTTCGATATATTTTTCTTACTACACCAGTTTTACCTTTATCTTTTCCAGTCAAAACTATAACTAGATCATTTGCATGTATTTTATAAGCCATATTTTTTCCTTTCTTATTTTATAAAACTTCAGGAGCTAAAGATATAATTTTCATAAAAGAATCTGTTCGTAATTCTCTAGTAACAGGACCAAAAATACGTGTACCAATAGGTTGATCAGTAGTATCATTTAAAATAACACATGAATTATTATCAAAACAAATCATCGAACCATCTATTCTTCGAATACCTTTTTTAGTACGAACAATTACAGCCCTTAAAACATCACCTTTTTTTACTTTACCCCGAGGGGCAGCTTCTTTAACAGCTACTTTAATGATATCACCAATTCTAGCATATCGCTTACGAGAACCTCCTAAAACTTTAATACACATAACAATCCGAGCTCCTGAATTATCAGCAACTTGTAAAACACTCTGAACTTGAATCATATAAAAAACCTTTTATTTAATATGTATTATTAAGACTATTAAGCATATAAAAAATCTTTAATTATTAAAACATCTAATAGAAGACATGAAAAAAATCACTATTTAATTATCATGCCTCCTACCTATCAAGGTATAAATTATTTAATTACAGATTTTTCTAAAATACTTAATAAGGTCCACGATTTAGTTTTAGAAATCGGCTTAGATTCGCAAATTTCTACTAAATCACCAACATTACTAATATTATTTTCATCATGAACACAGAATTTTGTTCTTTTTTTTATAAATTTTCCATAAATAGGATGTTTAACTCTACGATTAACAATAACAATAATAGATTTATTCATTTTATTGCTCTTAACATAACCGTGTAAAATATTTTTTTTTTCATTCATAATTCATTACTTATCCGATCTATTAACAAAGTTTTAATACAAGCAATTTTTTTTCTTACCTGTCGTATTAAATGAGTCTTCTTCAATTTTCCAGACGCTAACTGAAGTCGAATATTAAACTGTTCTTTTAATAAATTTATTAATTGATTTTTTAAATTTTCTTTATTAATACTTTTTTTTCGTATGATTCGCATAATTACATCATCCTTCGAAATACAAAAGTAGTTTTAATAGGCAATTTCGAAGAAGCTAATTTAAAGGCAGATCGACACTCTTCTTCAGATATACCTTCAATTTCATATAATATTTTTCCTGGTTGAACTAAAGCAACCCAATATTCTACATTACCTTTACCCTTTCCCATTCGCACTTCTAAAGGTTTTTGCGTAATTGGTTTATCTGGGAAAATACGAATCCACATTCTCCCTTGTCTTTTTACTGATCTAGTAATAGTTCTACGCGCAGATTCAATTTGTCTAGAAGTTAATCGACCACGGCCAATAGCTTTTAAACCATATGCACCAAAACTAACTTTATTATCTAGTGATAAACCTCGATTCTTTCCTTTATGCATTTTACGAAATTTTGTTCGTTTTGGTTGCAACATATATTTAAATCTCCATTATTTATCTTCTATATTTTCGAGAATTCTTTTTCACTAAACCAAAAACTTTTTTCTCACTGCTATGAGATAAAACCATCCCCCCTAAAACTTCACCCTTAAAAATCCATACCTTAATACCAATAATACCATATGTAGTATGAGCTTCCGCCGTATTATATTCAATATCTGCTCTTAAAGTATGCAAAGGAACTCTTCCTTCTCTATACCACTCTCTTCTAGCAATTTCTACTCCCCCTAAACGACCACTAACTTCTACCTTAATACCTTTTGCCCCCTGACGCATAGCATTTTGAACAGAACGCTTCATTGCTCTTCGAAACATAATTCTTCTTTCTAACTGAGAAGCTATATTATCAGCCACTAATTTAGCATCTAATTCTGGCTTACGAATTTCAGAAATGTTTATTTGGGCCGAAACCCCCATTAAATTAGAAATTTCTATACGCAACTTATCAACATCTTCTCCCTTTTTACCAATGACAATACCAGGCCTGGCAGTATGTATTGTTATTCTAACGCTTTTAGATAATCTCTCAATAACTACCCTAGATATCGATGCTTTTACTAATTTTTTCATTATAAATCGACGTACTTTAAAATCACTATCGATATAGTTAGAAAATTCTTTTTTACTAGCAAACCAAATAGAATTCCATGACTTAATAATTCCTAAGCGCATTCCATTAGGATGTACTTTTTGACCCATTTCGACCCTCCTTATAAATAAGTTCAGATAAAATAACAGTAATATGACTTGTACGTTTTAAAATACGATCTGCTCTACCTTTTGCTCGAGGCATCATACGTTTCATACTACTTCCACTATTCACAAAGATTTTTGAAATAATCAAACTTTGTACATCACAACCATAATTATGCTCTGCATTTGATAATGCAGATTTCAATAACTTTTTAACTAAAATAGCAGACTTCTTATTAAGACTAGCTAGTATTTGAAATGCTGATAATACTTTTTTTCCTCGAATAAGATTGACTACTATACGTATTTTTTGAGCTGAAGAACGAATTTGATTATACTTAGCTAATATATCCATGTTATATGTCCTTATAATTTTACTTAACTGGTTTTTTAATCTTTTTATCTGCAGTATGTCCTCGATAAGTTCGAGTCACAGCAAATTCTCCTAACTTATGACCAACCATTTCTTCCATAATAAATACCGGAATATGTTGACGACCATTATGAACCAATATCGTTAAACCAATCATATTAGGAAAAATAGTAGAACGTCTAGACCAAGTACGAATAGGTTTTTTTTTTTCTTCTTTTACAACTATTTTAACCTTATTTAATAAATGAACATCAATAAAAGGACCTTTTTTAATAGAGCGCGGCATATACTTCTTATCCTATATAAATAATTATTTGTTTCTATGACGTATGATAAACCTTTCAGTTCTTTTATTTTTTCTAGTTTTCTTACCTTTTGTTTTTAAACCCCAAGGACTAACTGGATGTTTACCAAAATTTCTACCTTCACCACCACCGTGAGGATGATCTACAGGATTCATCGCAGTTCCTCTAACAGTAGGTTTAATACCACATCTTCGTTTAGCACCTGCTTTACCTAAAACTCGTAACATATGTTCTGAATTCCCAACTTCTCCTATTGTTGCTCGACACTGTATATGAATTTTTCTTAACTCTCCCGAACGTAATCGTACAATTACATAATTCTTTTCTTTAGAAATCAATTGAGCATAATTTCCAGCTGATCTTGAAATTTGACCACCTTTTCCTGGTCTCATTTCAATATTATGAATTATAGTTCCAATAGGAATATTTTTTAATAATAAAGAATTACCTAATTTAATTGGAACAATATTTCCTGATTCTATAATATCACCAATTTGAATTCCCTTAGGCTCTAATATATAACTTCTACTTCCATCACGATATAATATTAATACAATATTTGATGAACGATTAGGATCATATTCAATTCGTTTAACGACTGCTTTAATATCATCTTTCTGTCTCTTAAAATCAATACAACGATATAATCTTTTATGCCCTCCACCTATATGACGAGTTGTAATTCGACCAAAATTATTACGCCCTCCAGTTTTTACTTTTTTTTGTAATAATGGCATATAAGGTCGGCCTTTATATAAATGCGGATGAACAACTTTTATTACATGACGTCTACCCGGAGATGTTGGTTTACACCGTATAATTGCCACATCAACTCCTTATTATTCTTTTTTATTATCTATCCGAAGAACCTAAAAACTCTAGATTTTGATCAGACTGTAAAATAACATATGCTTTTTTCCAATCACTACGCTGGAATATTTTGTTTTTTTGACGTTTTTTTTTACCTTTTACTATCAAAGTATTAATTTTATACACTTGAACTTGAAAAATTTTTTCAATAGCTAATTTAATTTCACTCTTTTTAGCATCTTTTAATACTTTTACTACAACAGTATTATTTTTTTTCATATGACTTGATGTTTTTTCAGAAACATATGGCGATAATAGTATTTTTAATAATCTCTCTTTCAGAATCATTGAAACATCACCTCAATTTTCTTGATTGCCGGGATAGTAATTAAAATATGATTATATGATATTAAACTAACCGGATTAATAGAATCAACACTTAAAACACTAATCTTATACAGATTTCTTGAGGCATAGAATAAATAATCATGTATAACATCAACAACAATTAAAACATTTTTTAAATTTATTAAATTTAACTTTTCTAATAATATTTTTGTTTTTGGCTTAGAAATTGAAAAATCTTTAAAAAAAAATAAACGATTTTGTCGCATTAATTCAGAAAAAATACTTCGCATTGCTCCTCGATACATTTTTTTATTAATTTTAGGACAATAATTTTTCGGCTTAGCTGCAAAAGTAACTCCTCCAGATCTCCAAATAGGACTTCGTAAAGAACCAGCACGAGCTCTACCTGTCCCTTTTTGTCTCCATGGTTTTTTTCCAGAACCAGATACTTCAGATCTACTTTTTTGAGCTTTACTGCCTTGTCTTTTACGAGCTAAATAAGAAACTACCGCCTGATGTACTAGAGCTTCATTAAAATCTGAACTAAATAATGATTTAGAAGAAAAATATGTTTTTTCTGAATCCTGTAACGTTAATTCCATTTTTATTTCTACCTTTATTTTAATTTAACAGCAGGTTTTAATAATATATAATTACCTATACAACCAGGAACAGACCCCTTAATTAAAACAATCTTTTTTATCTCATCTACTTTAATAATACTCAAGTTTTGCACAGTAACACGAACAAAACCCAAGTGACCCGACATTTTTTTTCCTTTAAAAACATGACCTGGAGTTTGATTTTGCCCTATAGAACCAGGAGCACGATGAGATAAAGAATTTCCATGCGTAGCATCTTGCATACTGAAATTCCAGCGCTTAACTGTACCTGAAAATCCTTTTCCCTTAGAAATCCCGGTTATATCTACCTTTTTAATATTTCGAAATAATTTTATAGTTATTTTTTGACCCACTTTAAATTGAGATAAATTTTCATATTTAAATTCCCATAAACCTCTTCCAACTGGAGTATTAGATTTCAAAAAATGACCTTTTTCTGATCTCAGTGCTCTATTTTTTTTTTTAATTCCAGTAGTTACTTGAATAGCATTATATCGATCAATTGCCAATGATTTAACTTGTACAATCGTATTATCTTCAACCTGAATAACAGTAACTGGAATAGATATACTATTATCGGAAAAAATACTTGTCATTCCTAATTTCTTACCAACTAAACCTATCATGAAATATTTTACCTTTATAAGTTAACAACTAGCTCAATATTATATACCTAATTTACCCCAAACTAATTTGTACATCAACCCCGGCTGCAAGATCTAATCGCATTAACGCATCAACAGTTTTTTCAGTCGGTTGCACAATATCGATTAAACGCTTATGAGTTCTAATTTCATATTGATCACGAGCATCTTTATTTACATGCGGTGAAACTAGAATAGTGAATCTTTCTTTACGAGTAGGTAAAGGAATTGGACCTAAAACCTTAGCCCCGGTACGTTTAGCTGTATTTACAATTTCTGCTGTAGATTGATCAATTAACCGATAATCAAACGCTTTTAAACGAATACGAATTCTTTGATTCTGCATAAATACAGAACTCCTTATTAAAAAAGATGCACTCCTATTAATTTTAATAGATAAAATAAAATTAAATCTTATTTAACCATGAAAAATAATGAATTAAAATTATATTAATAAAATAATTAACAATTAGTGATTATTAAAAATGTACTATAAAAAAATATGCCAAGAAAAGAGAATAATTACTCTATTCTTGACAAAATGTCAAAATATTGATGTATAATAAAATTTATATTATCATTATGCAATCACTTTTGTAACTACTCCGGCTCCTACAGTACGACCTCCTTCTCGAATTGCAAATCGTAAACCTTCAGCCATAGCTATAGGATGAATTAATGTAACAACCATTTTTATGTTATCACCAGGCATTACCATTTCAATATTTTCAGGTAATTCAATAGATCCGGTTACATCAGTAGTTCGAAAATAAAATTGAGGACGATAACCTTTAAAAAATGGAGTATGTCGACCTCCTTCCTCCTTAGATAAAACATAAACTTCTGATTCAAACTTTAAATGAGGATGAATAGTTCCAGGTTTTGCAAGAACCTGCCCCCTCTCAATATCATCGCGTTTTGTACCTCTTAATAAAATTCCAACATTTTCTCCAGCTCTACCTTCATCTAATAATTTTCGAAACATCTCAACGCCAGTACAAATAGTTTTAGTAGTATTTTTAATACCAACTATCTCTACCTCTTCTCCAACTTTTAATACACCACGTTCAATACGACCTGTTACTACTGTCCCTCTACCAGAAATAGAAAAAACATCTTCAATGGGCAATAAAAACGGTTCATCAATTGCTCTTACAGGAATTGGAATATAATTATCTAAATAATTAGATAATTCAATAATTTTATCTTCCCAAATTTTTTCTCCTTCTAATGCTTTTAAAGCAGATCCTCTCACAATTGGAATATCATCACCAGGGAAATCATACTGAGTTAATAAATCACGAACTTCCATTTCCACTAATTCTAACAATTCATCATCATCCACCATATCACATTTATTTAAAAAAACGACAATATTAGGAACACCAACCTGTCTCCCTAAAAGGATATGTTCTCTAGTTTGAGGCATCGGTCCATCAGTAGCAGCAACTACTAAAATTGCTCCATCCATTTGAGCAGCTCCAGTAATCATATTTTTTATATAATCAGCATGTCCGGGGCAATCAACGTGCGCATAATGACGCAATGTTGTATCATATTCCACATGAGAGGTATTAATAGTAATACCTCGAGCTTTTTCTTCTGGAGCATTATCAATTTGCTCAAATGCACAAGCAGTTCCCCCAAAACGTTTTGATAAAACGGTAGTTATTGCTGCTGTCAGGGTAGTTTTACCGTGATCTACATGACCAATAGTACCAACATTAATATGTGGCTTGGATCTATTAAATTTTTCTTTTGACATAAAAAATTCCTTTATTTTTATTGTTTGATATAAACTGTATTATAAAAAATATTATATTTTTAATAAATTTAAATTATCGATTAGAGATAATAGTATCACAAATTATACCTGGTGCTTCAGTATACTTCATAAATTCCATGGAATAAGATGCTCTACCTTGTGTTTGAGAACGTAAATCTGTAGCATACCCAAACATTTCAGATAACGGAACATGAGCTTTTATATTCTTTCCGCCCAGCATATCATCAATCATTCCGTCAATAATACCTCGACGTCGATTAATATCACCAATTACATCACCCATATATTCTTCAGGAGTTTCTATTTCTACTTTCATAATCGGTTCTAATAAAACTGGTTTAGCTTGTTTAAACGCAGCTTTAAATGCATAAGAAGCAGCTAACTTAAAAGCTAATTCCGAAGAATCAACATCATGATAAGAACCATCATGTAAACGCACACCAATATCTACTACAGGGTATCCGGCTAAAGGACCAGATTTTAATTGTTCTTGAATACCTTTATTAATAGCAGAAATATATTCTCCAGGAATTACTCCACCTTTAATATCATTTACAAATGAATAACCTATATCACTTCTCTCTAAGGGAAAAATATCTATAACAACATGTCCATATTGACCTCTCCCCCCTGATTGTTTAATATGCTTTCCTTCAATATTTAAAGCTTTATTTAAAATAGTTTCACGATATGAAACTTGAGGCTTTCCTATATTTGCATCTACTTTAAATTCACGTTTCATGCGATCAATAATAATCTCTAAATGTAATTCCCCCATTCCTGCAATAATAGTTTGATTGGACTCATGATCAGTCCATACTCGAAAAGATGGATCTTCCTTTGCTAATCGATTTAAAGCTAATCCCATTTTTTCTTGATCCGCTTTAGTTTTTGGCTCTACAGCAATAGAGATGACCGGTTCAGGGAAATCCATTTTCTCTAAAATAATAGGATTATTTATATCACATAACGTATCCCCCGTAGTTACATTTTTTAAACCAATAGCCGCAGCAATATCTCCAGAACGTACTTCTTTAATTTCTTCACGTTTATTGGCGTGCATTTGTACAATTCGGCCAAATCGTTCTGTATGAGATTTTGTTGAATTTAAAACTATATCACCTGAACGAACAACTCCAGAATAAACGCGAAAAAAAGTTAAATTTCCTACAAAAGAATCTGATGCGATTTTAAATGCAAGAGCAGAAAAAGATTCTTGATCATTAAATGGTTTACATAAAGAAACAGGAAGTTTTTCTTTCATAAGTTTTTTTTTTTCACTAATATCTTTAGGAGAAGGTAAATATTCAATAATAGCATCTAATAGAGCTTGAACTCCTTTATTTTTAAAAGCAGATCCACAAGTTACTAAAGTTACTTCATTGTTTAAAACTCTTACTCTTAATCCTTCTTTAATTGCTTTTTCCTCAAGAATTTCATTTTTTAAATATTTCTCCATTAATTCATCATTCGCTTCAGCGGCAGTTTCAATTAAATACATATGCCACTTTTTTGAAATAGATAATAACTCCTGAGGAATATCATAATATTGAAATGTAACTCCTTGATCATTTTCAGACCATTGAATAGCTTTCATTTTTATTAAATCAATAACTCCCTTAAAATTTTCTTCAGAACCAATTGATAACTGAATAGGAACAGCAATCGTATGTAAACGTGTATGAATCTGATTAACAACTTTTAAAAAATCAGCCCCCATGCGATCCATTTTATTAATAAAAGCAATTCGAGGAACTTTATACTTATTTGCTTGTCTCCAAACAGTTTCAGACTGCGGCTGTACTCCACCTACAGCACAATAAACCATAACAACCCCATCGAGTATCCGCATAGATCGTTCAACTTCTATTGTAAAATCAACATGACCTGGGGTATCAATAATATTAATTCTATGCGGTAAAAATTGTTGAGCCATTCCAGACCAAAAGGTTGTAGTAGCTGCAGAAGTAATTGTAATACCTCTCTCTTGTTCTTGAACCATCCAGTCCATAGTAGCAGCGCCATCATGAACTTCTCCAATTTTATGATTAACACCAGTATAAAATAAAATACGTTCTGTTGTAGTGGTTTTACCTGCATCAATATGTGCACTAATACCAATATTTCGATATTGAGTAACCGGAGTTATACGTACCATAACTGTCCTCTTATTAACATCTTTTTAATAAAAATTAAATATATTTTTAAAAAAAACAATGAGAGCTAATTTTATCTTAAATACTACCAACGATAATGCGCAAATGCTTTATTTGCATCAGCCATTTTATGTACTTCTTCACGTTTACGTACAGCAGCACCTTTGTTATCCATTGCATCTAATAGTTCATTAGTTAAACGAATAGACATTGATTTATCAGTTCGATTACGAGCAGCTTCTACTATCCATCTCATTGCTAAAGCATTCCGTCTTATTGGACGAACTTCTACAGGGACTTGATATGTAGAACCCCCTACTCTTCGTGATTTTACTTCTACTGCAGGTTTAACATTATCTAATGCCAAAGAAAAAATATCTAATTCATTTTTTCGTATTTTTTCAGATAAAGATGATAATGCTGAATAAACAATATTTTCTGCAATAGATTTTTTTCCATCTACCATTAATATATTAATAAATTTTGCTAGTAACTCTGAAGAAAACTTTGGATCTGGCAAAATTTTACGCTGTCCTACTATACGACGACGAGGCATAATTAAATTCCTTTAGAATATTTATACTTTTATTTTTTTAACACCATATTTTGATCGACCATTTTTTCTATCTTTAACTCCCGAACAATCTAATGAACCACGAACAACATGATATCTAACACCCGGTAAATCCTTAACTCGTCCTCCTCGAATCAAAATAACAGAATGTTCTTGTAAATTATGACCCTCTCCTCCAATATAAGCTGTAACTTCATAACCATTAGTAAGTCGAACTCTACATACTTTTCTTAACGCAGAGTTAGGTTTTTTAGGCGTAGTGGTATACACTCGAGTACAGACACCTCTTTTTTGAGGGCACATAGATAAAGCAGGAACATTGCTTTTAACTATTTTTCGTTTTCTAGAAAAACGTACTAGTTGATTAATTGTCGACATATAAACTCCAAATACTACATTAACGTTAATAATATCAAAAAAATATTACAGAAAAAAAATAATTTAATACGAATATTTAATATCTATTAATCTTTAAAATCACCATGTTATACTTTTATTATGACCAAGCGTTAAAAAAACAAAACATTGATAACTGATAACTAACAAATTATTTTCTAAAGCACGAGTTAATAAACCTCTAGCTATTAAGTCATGTTTTAAAAAATAAACTAAATTAAAATTTTTATATATATTTTTAAAAAATAAATCATTTGCTATACTTAATATAACTCCATCTTGAATACAAATTAAATCATCAAAAATAGAACTTAAAGAAAATAAAGACAATTGAGATATTTTATACGGTGAATTCAATAAGATATGTAGCATAACTTTAATATTTTACCATTTCAAAATAAAATTATATTTCTTTATTTGTTCTAAAAAACAGTGAGAATTTAAAAATTTTACCGGTACAATAAAATTATCATCCTCCTTTAATCCACGCTGATAAGCTGATCGTTGACAAAAAAAAAAACCTTTAATTTCATATAATAAAAAAATTTTAAAACTCAAGGAATGATGATGTGAATGAATTAAATTAGGATTTTGATATAACATTAATTGTAAAACACCATCATCAATAAAAAAAAATGAAATTTTTTTTGTAACTAGCGAAAACGATAAAGCAACATCTAATCCTTCTCTACCTATACTACTCCCATGTGGGGAGCTTGAAAAAATAAAAGCAGTTGATTTCATAAAATTAAATTTAAAAAATTAAGTTAAAATTGTATAATACGATCATAATTATTTATTGAATATGCTAATTCAGATAAACTCATCCACTGAAAATATGAGGAAAAACATCCTTTGAAATAACCAAATTGTATAGCTATCTTATCAGATACTATTCCCCTTCTGTAAGAAGAGCTAGGACAAACGCACAATTGTAAATCATATTTTTTTTTTAATTTTCCCCATTCTAATAAAATATTCCATTCACTTTCTGGGGGGGATAACATGCTACTAGCATTATATACACCTGATGAATAAAAAAAAATTTTTTTCACAGAATGATTCATTAAAAAAACAGACTTAACAAATAGAAGAGCTGATATAGCATTTTGAGATCCATACGGGGGTCCTGTTACAAAAATTAAATATTTCATATATAACCCTACCACCATACCTATTTTAAATATCATTTAAATAAAAATAATATATCTATTAAATTAATGAAATTACTCAAAAAAAATATTAAACTATAATATAATTAAGAATTATTTAGATAAAATAATTTAAAATATTAAAAATTGATAAATATTATCTATTTGACTATTCAATAAAACTAAATTTTTATTGCAAAATCTATTATAATATTATATACATAGTTTATACTACAAACTTATTTTTAATAAATAGTAGTACTATACTACATATAAATAAAATTTATTATTTTAAACTATTATTTTATTAATATTAATTTCTTAAAAATAAAAATTATTTTTAATTTGATTTTTTTATTTAATATTTATTTAGATAAAAATCTATGTAAATAGCATATAAAATATATTTATATAATATATAAATATATACCAAAAATATTTAATATTTCAAAGTATCATTTACCTAATGCCTTACAGATAACATCAAAATTCTTTTCACTACAACTTATAGCTATATCTTTTCCAAAATTTAAAACATCAATTAAATAATCTTGATCTTTTCTAAATCTAAAATATGATCTCTGTATTTCTGATATAACATCACATACGCAATCAGATATATTTCTCTTAAAAAGAGAGTATGAATAATCTTCAAATTCTTTTTCTAATTGAGAAATATTTTTTTCTGTAATAGAAGAAAGAATTGATAATAAATTAGAAATTCCTGGTTTTTTATTCATATTATATATAATTTGAGCAGGATTATCGGAATCAGTTATAGCTTTACTAATTTTATCACGTATGATATCTAAATCATCTAGTAAAAAAATTACATTATTCTGATCTAAATCAGATTTAGACATTTTTCTTTGCGGCTCTCTTAATGCCATAATTTTATATCCTACTCGTTTAATCAAAATATTTGGTACAATAAAGATATTTCCATATATAAAATTAAACCGACGAGCAATTTTTTGAACTAACTCTAAATGTTGCTTTTGATCTAAACCCGAAGAAACATAATTAGCTTTATACAATAAAATATCAGCAGCCATTAAAACTGGATAACTAAATAAAGACAAACTAACTTTATTAGCATTAAAAAAAACTCTTTTTTTAAATTGCGTCATCCTAGAAAGCTCACCAAAATAACTAAAATTACTTAAAATCCAATACAATTGGCTATGAGTATGAACTTGAGACTGCAAAAACACAACACTATTTTGAGGATTAACCCCGCAAGATAAATATAATGCTACCATATCTAATATATTATTATATGAAATATTTTTTTTATTTTTTTTTGCAGTATCAGTTAATGCATGCAAATCAGCAATACAAAAAAAACAAAGATATTGTTCTTGCATTTTCTTCCAACTAGACATAGTTCCACAATAATTACCTAAAGTTAAATTTCCAGTAGGTTGAATACCTGTAAACATAATGTCTTTTTTATTAATATCTAACATATAAAAAATCCTTAAAAATAATATTCTAATTTCATAAATTATATGAATATATATTAATCGCAAATATTATATCTAATTATTAAAGAAAAGAATTTTTAAAACGCTGTATCGTCTTCAAATAATTACTTGAATGAAAAATAGCTGAACCAATAACTAAAATATCAGCACCAGAACGTAAAATTTGTACAACATTAGAAAAATTAATTCCGCCATCTACTGATAGTAGTATATCATTTTTTCTTCTATCTATTAAGGAACGTACCTTTCGAATTTTTTTTATTATATATTTTAAAAAAACTTGACCGCCAAAACCTGGATTAACAGCCATTACTAAAACCAGATCTATTTCATCTATAATATATTCAAGATAACTTAAAGAAGTAGCTGGATTTAGAGCTATGCCTACTTTACAGCCGATTTGTTTAATTAATTGTATTGATCTATCTAAATGCTTAGTTGTTTCAGGATGAATAGTAATAAACTTAACATTTAAATCAGAAAATAATAAAATCAACGAATCTACAGGTGAAGCCATTAAATGTACATCAAATTGAACATGAATACCATTATTTTTTATTGATTGTAGAATCATTGGGCCAAAAGTAAGGTTAGGAACATAATGATAATCCATTAAATCAAAGTGAATCAAATTACAACCCGCATGTATGACTTTTTTTATCTCTTTTCCTAAATAACAAAAATTAGCCGATAAAAGAGATGGAACAATCAAAAATTTTTTCATGAATTCCCTCAAAAAAATATCTATTTCAATCTTTGAAAATTAAATATAATAAACTATTTTACTAAAAATTCTTATAATGAAATCTATTAAAATCACCTTAGTCCAAAAAAATATATTTTTTTTTGATAAATTTTAATAAAATTAAATAGAAAATCTTTATCTATAGATGGGAATACTTTTACTTGTCCTATAGAAATAGGCAAGATTAAACGAATAACTTTATTCAATACTTTTTTATCTCGAAGCATTAACTCCAAATAATCATCTGGAAGCATATTTTTAGGTCCAAAAATAGGCAATCCGCTACTATCAAATATTTTTATTATACGTAATAATTCACTTTTTGATAAAATATTTAAATAAAAAGATAACTGAGCAGCCATTACAATACCTACTGAAACCGCACTTCCATGTAACCAACTCCCATAACCGGAATAAGTCTCAATAGCATGAGCAAAACTATGTCCTAAATTTAAAAACATTCGCAAACTTGTTTCTTTTTCATCCTTCTCAATTACCATAGATTTTAATTTACAACATTTTTTAATACAATATAATAATTCTTTTTCCTGTAAATTTAATACTTGTAATATATTTTTTTCTAACCAACAAAAAAATTTATAGTCAAAAATAATAGCGTATTTTATGACTTCAGCCATTCCTGAAATAATATGTGATTTAGGTAATGTAGACAAAAAATCTAAATCGATTAAAACACCATTAGGTTGCCAGAAAGATCCTATCATATTCTTTCCTAATATATGATTAACTCCTGTTTTCCCCCCAATAGATGCATCTACTTGAGATAATAAAGTTGTTGGAATCTGAAAAAAACTAACTCCTCGTTGATATATTGAAGCAATAAATCCAGTAATATCACCAATTACCCCTCCTCCAAGAGCAATCAAATTTAAATCTCTTCCATATGATCGTTTTAATAAAAAAGATATTACTTTCTCAACTTCACATAAATTCTTATAAGATTCTCCGTCTGGAATAATATAATACGGAATCTTTGTTATAATTTTAAAAAGACTATCATTTTTTTTTTTAAAAATAATATCTTTAATTGTTGAATTAGTAATAATAAGATTATTTTTTTTTTTAAAAACTAAAGTAAATAAAGATTTTTGGTCTAATAATTTTTTACCAATATATATTGTATAACTATTTCTATATAAATTAACACGTATTTGATCTATCATCTTAAAAAGACTCATATTTGATTAAAAATTTATTTAAAAGAAAAAATCAATTAGAATGACAAAATTTACTAATATTATGCAAAATATCCATTTGAATTACATCAATTTTTTTGTTATGAGTATCTATAGAAAAATCTGCAATCTTATGGTATAGTGGATCGCGTATTTTTGACAAATTCATTAATATTTTTTTATTATTACTAATATTATTAGATAATAAAGGTCTAGTAGTATTTAAACTAGTTCTTATTAATTGTTCGTCAATAGTAATTCGTAAGTATATTATAATACCTCTGGAAATTAAACAATTTCTTGATTTTTCTGAAATTATCGACCCCCCTCCAGTTGCCAGTACTATATTTTTTTTTTTTGTTAATTTTTTAATCATCTGTTCTTCATGCAAACGAAAATTATACTCACCTTCAAGATTAAATAAATTTTCTATAGACATACCAGTTTTTTTTGAAATTTCTACATCAGAATCATAAAATAAATACTTCAAAGATTTCGCAAGACAGAGACCGATAGTACTTTTTCCAGATCCCATTGGTCCGATTAAAAAAATATTTTTTTTTTTATGTCTATACATCTCTAACCTCCAAAAATAGAAATAATTTCTATTAATTCAAAAAAAATACTTAAAAAATATCAAAAATAATACTAGGTTCATTAAAATACATTTAATAATATAATAAAAAACTTGATTTTTAAAATATTTTTTTATATATTAAAAATAATAAAAGAAAATTATAATATAATATATTACTTCTAATAAACATGGTGAGATGTCCGAGTGGTTGAAGGAGCATGCTTGGAAAGCATGTATATTGTAAGAGGTATCAAGGGTTCGAATCCCTTTCTCACCATTAAAAAATTCAAAAAACAAAAAATACATTATAATTAGTAATGTACTAATAAATACTTTACTTAGTAAACATCAAATATTTCAAAAAAATTTTTACAAAAATAACTTTATCAATTTATACAATTATTTATATGTTTATTAAATATTTTAAATGATTGTTTTAATAAAATCTTATTAATAATAAGAATGTTTACCTGCTGTATGCTCTGTAATATCACGTACACCTATAATTTCAGGAAAATTTTTAATTAATTTTTTTTCTATTGATGTTTTTAATGTAAAATCTATCATCGAACATCCATTACAACCTCCTGAAAATTTCAAAATAGCTATCCCAGAATTATCAATACCTAATAAATCTACTGAACCACCATGCAAAGAAAGATTTGGATTAATTATAGTCAACAAAAAATTTCTCACTTCCGGTTCTAATTTAAGAAATTTCTTCGATTTTGATAATAATTTTGCATAAGGTGCTTTTAAAGTAATCTGTGTCCCTAAATGATTCTGAATAAGATTTATTTCTACATCCTTTAAAAAAGGAATCATAGATTTACAAACATACATATCAAATTTATCAAAAGAGATTTTTTCATCATCAAAATCATTAAAATCTGAACTATCACAATATGACATACCACACTCAGCGTACATTGTTCCCGGTGAATTAACAAAAATTCTAATATTAGTTCTTAATTTTTGTTTAGATAACAACTGAATAATATATTTTTCTGCTGCACTAGAAATTTTAATCATAAAATTTTTCTTCATAATATGTTATGGTCTATAAAATATAAATCAAAAAAATACAATTTTTTACTACTAAAAAAATACACTTTTACATATAAAAATATCATATGAAAAAAACAAAAAAAAAAATATACTGGTCTACTATTGGTAAAGGAGAAATTCACATTATACTACTTCATGGATGGGGATTATCTTGCGAAATTTGGAGAAAAATTGTTCCTCTCTTAAAAGAGCATTTTACCTTACATTTGATTGATTTACCAGGATTTGGAAAAAGCATTAACTGTCCTATAATGAATTTTAAGAAATTATCTCTTTTTTTATTAAAAAACATAAAATATAAAGTAATTTGGTTAGGATGGTCTATAGGAGGTTTATTTGCACACTATCTTAGTTTTAAATATCCAGAACATACAATTGCTGTTATATACATTACTTCATCTCCTTGTTTTATTAAAAAAAAAAATTGGCCAGGGGTAACTATCAAAATATTAAAAGAAATAAAAAAAAATATGTTATCTAATTATAAGAAATTTATAATAGAATTTATAAAACTACATGCAATAATTGATAAGAAAAAAAAACATTTTTATTCTCAAAAAAATTATTCTATTGCAAAAAAATATCCTAATCCAAATAAAAAAGCTATTGAAATAGGATATAAATGGTTAATACAAATAGATCAAAGAAAAAAAAAGTTAAAAAAAAATATTCCTACATTAAGGATATACGGAGAATTTGATAATCTAGTATCCTTTGACACATGTAAAGCAATAGAAAAATTATGGAAAAAAAATAATTTTTTTATTATTCCCGGGGCTAGACACGCTCCTTTCCTGTCACACCCCGATGTATTATGTTACATGATAAAAAAATTTATAAAAAAAATATTTCCTAATAGTTAATACAACAATAATGTTAAATTAAAAATTCTATTTCTGAATTCATGAATATATTTTCTCAACTAAAAAGGAATATCTTCATCATCAAAGTCAATTTTGGATGCAGTATCTACTAAATGAGATTTATTATCATATCCATCAGATAAGTTATTTGACAAATCATCATCATGCATAGAATTTGATAAAATAGATTCATTAGAAATATTTTGAACTTTTTTTTCTGATAAAACATTTGAATTATTTGTATTACGAGAACCTAGCATTTGCATCGAACCTGTAACACTAACTACTATTTCTGTAGTATAACGATCTAACCCATTTTGATCTTTCCATTTACGAGTTTGAAGAAATCCTTCAATATATACTTGAGATCCCTTTTTTAAATATTGGCCCGCAATTTCAGCTATTTTACCAAATAAGACAACTCGATGCCATTCAGTTTTTTCTTTATTTTCGCCTGTATTTTTATCTTTCCATGTGTCTGAAGTAGCAATAGTAATATTTACTACAGCTCCTCCATTAGGCATGTATCTAATATCAGGATCCTGACCTAAATAACCTATTAAAATAACCTTATTAATTCCTCTACTTGCCATATACTTTTAACCCAGCCGTTGTTAATATCAATATATAATATTATTCAATATACTACTATAAAATAAAAATAATTAGATGATTTCTATTTGTTTACAAGAAAACATTATATAATAAAGTTGTCTATTATTATAAAAAGTAATCTCTTCATATAATGAATATGTATCAAAAATTATATTAAAAATCATAATTTTAAAAAAATTATTAATTAATACAAACATATCATATTACAAAAATACATCAAATATTATTATATAAAAATATGAAAAATAATTATCTACACATCTTTTCAGTTGCTCCAATGCTTAAATACACAGATATACATTGTCTTTTTTTTTATAGACAACTTACAAAAAAAACTTTATTGTATACTGAAATGATCACGACCAAACAAATTTTATTCCAAAAAAAATCTTTTAACAAAAAACAAATAAAAAACTGTAATCCTATTGCAATACAATTAGCTGGAAATAATCCATTAGACTTATCCCGATGTGCTAAAATAGCATATAAAAACGGATTTAATGAAATTAATCTTAATATTGGATGTCCGTCCAAAAATGCACAAAAAGGTAACTTTGGAGTATGTTTAATGCATACACCAATACTAGTATATCAATTAGTAAAATCAATATACTTAGTCGTACCTATACCCATTAGTCTCAAAATCAGAATTGGAACAAATGAGAAAAACAATTATAACTTTCTTTATAAATTTATTAAAATAACATCAAAAAATAAATATTGTATTAAATTCATTATACACGCTCGAAGCGCTAATCTAAAGTTTAGTAGCCCTAGAAAAAATCGAACTATACCACCACTACAATATCATTTTGTATATCAGATAAAAAAAGATTTCCCAAATTTAATTATTATTATAAATGGGGGTATAAAGTCTATTAAAGAAATTAAACACCATTTAAAATATGTAGACGGGGTTATGATAGGACGAGAAATATATAAAAATCCATTCTTTTTGAATCACATAGAAAAAGAAATATTTTTACAAAAAAAAGATTTTCTATTAAAAAAATTTCTAAAAAATATGTCAGTGTATATAACCCAGGAAGTAAAACATGGAACTTCAATAATACATATTATAAAGCATATACTAAATATTTTTTATAAGCATCCTCAATCAAAAAAATGGAAAATATATATCTTAAACTATATAAAACACAAAACAGATATAAATTACCTCTTTACAAAAATATATAAAACACTAAAGTATGACCATAAATAATTTATAGAGAGCATATATAATAAAATATTTTTAAATTTAAAAAGCAATTAATATTATAAAAAACTAAAATCATTAAAAATGTATTTTAAGATTTAATAAAAATCATACCATTAAAAAATTTTTATCTTATACATCTATTTTTGTCTAAAAATATGAAAATCGTGAAAATATATCTTATAGATCATTATCTAGTAATAATATTACTCATATTGAAGTTAATATTTTTAATAAAAATTGTTTTATTGAATAATAAAAAATATATTTATAAATCTATGCAAGAGAATCAATAATTTATGATAGAAATAAAAAAAACCAAAAATAATCTCAAAATACCTCCACATTCATTAGAAGCAGAGCAATCTGTTTTAGGAGGGTTAATGTTAGATAATCAACAATGGGATACAATTTCTGAATATATTATACCTGAAGACTTTTATAGTCGGCAACATCAGTTAATTTTTTATGAAATGAAAAATTTAATTGAAAAAGGGTCTCCGATAGACTTGATTACTTTATCAGAATCATTAGAACAAAAAGGTGAATTAAATAATGTAGGGAGATTTGCCTATCTAGCTAAGATATCAAAAAATACACCAAGTATTACTAATATTATAGCTTATGCTGAAATCATACGAGAACGCGCTATTATCCGTGAAATAATCTTAACTGCCCATAATATTGCTTATGCTGGATATTACCCGCAAGGACGAAAAAGTCCTGAATTATTAGATTATGCAGAATCAAGTATATTTAAAATTTCAGAAATACGATCACAGGACCAAAATGGACCAAAAAATATAGAAAAAATTTTAGATAAAACTATTCAATCTATTGAAAGACTTATAAAAAAACCAAATAATGGAATAACTGGACTCAATACAGGATATCATGATTTAAATAAAAAAACATCAGGATTACAAAAATCAGATTTAATTATTATAGCTGCTCGACCCTCCATGGGGAAAACAACATTTGCAATGAATTTATGTGAAAATACAGCAATGTTATATGAAAAACCTATCTTAATTTTCAGTCTAGAAATGCCTGGAGAACAAATTATGATTCGTATGTTAGCCTCATTATCACGAGTTAATCAATCAAAAATACGAACTGGACAACTCAGTAATGAAGAATGGAGTAGAATTTCTAGTACTATGAATATTTTATTAAAAAAAAAAAATATATATATAGATGATTCGTCTAGACTTACTCCTAGTGAAGTTCGTTCACGTTCTCGTAAAATATATAAAGAAAACAATGGATTAAGTTTAATTATGATTGATTATCTTCAACTAATTAAGATTCCATCATTATCAGGAAACCGAACCTTAGAAATAGCTGAAATATCTAGAACTTTAAAAGCATTAGCTAAAGAACTCAATATCCCTATTATTGCCTTATCGCAATTAAACAGATCTCTAGAACAGAGATCAGATAAGCGTCCAGTAAATTCAGATCTACGAGAATCTGGTTCCTTGGAACAAGATGCTGATTTAATCTTATTTATCTATCGAGATGAATTATATCATGAAAACAGTGATTTTAAGGGAATAGCAGAAATTATCATAGGTAAACAGAGAAACGGCCCAACAGGAACGGTTCATTTAACATTTAATGGAAAATGGTCACGATTTGATAACTACGCTAACCCAAAATTTCATTGTTGAAATAATAATAAATAAAATAATCTATATCAATAGATACACTTTAAAATACTTATTTCTAGTTTTTCAATATTAATGCACTTAAATATAAACAGATAAAAAATCAAAAAAAATTATTCAATTATTTTATAACTCGTAATTTTATAAAATATTCTATCAATAGAACATAAAATATTATGTTTATTAAACATAGTTATTTTATACAAGAATCAAGTTTTAAGGCACTATATTATAATTCTTATTAAAAATATTTTATGTCCTTTAAATATTAATATTTTATTCAAAAATTCCCTCATAATAAATTTTTACTATTATATATAAATATAATTTATATTTATATATAATAGTCTACAATAAAAAATTTTTATCAATTAAATTTAATATATCATAATTATACGAACTCAAAATAAGAATATTAAAAAAATTTAACTATATATTTATATATAATTCAGTTATCATAGTAAATGAATTACAAATATAATATGTCCTGAATATTAGTATTTTACTATTTTTTATATAACACAATATACATTATTCTGTAAACATTTTCTGTAAAAAAATATGATTGTTTTATGTTTTGATTATGGTATTAAAAAAATCGGTTTAGCGATTGCTGAAACACAATTAAACTATTCAACCCCAATTCGTTCAATTTTTAACGATAAAAAAAAATATTTTTGGAAAAAAATTTATTTAACTATTAATGAATGGAATCCTGAATGTATAATTATTGGATATCCGTATAATATAAATAAAAAAATCAATAAAAAAATAAGAAAATTTAGTTTCCAAATAAAAAAAAAATTTAAAAAACCAATATTTTTATATAATGAAAATTATTCCTCTAAAGAGGCTCAAAGTTTTTATACAAAAAAATCATCATATTGTATACACTCTGTATCTGCAAAAATCATTTTAGACGGTTGGTTACAAACCAATTACATGAAAAATATTCAATAAAGAAATTAAAATAAAAGTTATTTACAATAATATGAAAAAATTTTTGTTTTCAAAAAAATATTTATTTTATTAAATTACTATTATTAAATAATAAAATTATTATGAAAAAAAAAAAATACAATTTACCACCACTTAGTTTATATATTCATATACCTTGGTGTATTAAAAAATGCCCGTACTGTGATTTTCACTCATATAAAAATTCTAATAAAGTATCAGAAAAAAGTTACATTAAACATTTACTAAAAGATTTAAAAAATGATAAAAAACTAGTATTAAATCGAACTATTCAATCTATTTTTATTGGAGGAGGAACCCCCAGTCTGTTGAAAAATAGTAGTATTAAATATCTATTAAATCAAATAAAAAAAATTTTACCTGTAGCCAAAAAAGCAGAAATTTCTATAGAAATAAATCCCAATTCCAATCAAAAAAATAAATTAAACCAATATTTAAAAGATGGAATTAATCGATTATCAATTGGAATACAAACATTTCATAATCATTTACTAAAAACTCTTCAACGAACATATAAAAAAAAAGAAATAATTAGTTTGCTAAATTCTATTAAAAAAACTTCAAATAGAAATTTAAATCTTGATCTCATGTATGGGTTACCAGGGCAATCTATTCAAGAAGCTTTACAAGATTTATATACAACGATTTATTTAAAACCTGAGCATATTTCATGGTATCAGCTAGATATTGAACCGAATACTCCATTTTATTCAAAAAATATCATATTACCTTCAATAAAAGAAATTAAAAAAATACAAAGAGAAGGAAAGAAAATTCTTAAACAAGCTGGGTATACCCAATATGAAATATCCGCATATTCCAGTAAAAAAAAATATCAATGTTTACATAATCTTAATTATTGGAATTTTGGTGATTATTTAGGAATCGGCTGCGGTGCACATGGAAAGATTACTCAAAAAAATAAAACTATTATTCGTACAGTAAAAATAAAAAATGATATGTTATATATAAAAAATAAATATATACAAAAAAAATATATAGTATCAAATAAAGACTTACCTTTTGAATTTTTCTTAAATACTTTTAGACTATTAAAACCAATTAAATATAAAAATTTTGAACAAAGTACAAATATTAAAAAAGAAAAAATAAAAAAAAAGATTTTAATAGCTCAAACCAAAGGATATTTAGATATCACTGATAAATCTTGGAATATAACAGAGCGTGGTAGAGAACAATTAAATAACTTAATGTCTATTTTTTTATAATAAAATCTTTAAAAATCATATTTTTCAAAAAATTATATTTTTAAAAATTGATATTTATAATCATAAATAGTATTATTTAATAATATACCTTTTTTTTCAAATTTAGTTAAATCTCGTGTTCCTAATAATGGATTCATTGGGGTATCAAGAAAAATTCTTTTAAAAAAAGAAAAGTTATGCATTAACGTACTTATTTTCTGAGAGTATGAATTACAATCAGTAATAATATGTACATAACCTTTTTTAATTAACTTTTTTTCTATCAACCGAATAAAATTTAAATTAATTAATCTTCTTTTATGATGTTTAAGTTTAAACCAAGGATCAGGAAAAAAAATTTGAAAAATTCCAATAGACTTGTCTGGAATCATATAATTCAATACATCTAAAGCATTATAAAAAATAATTTTTATATTGGTAACATGATATTGTCTTGCATACAGCAAAGCTGAAAAAATACTTGCTGGATGAATTTCAATTCCAATAAAATTGATATGTGGATTTCTTAAGGCTTTTTTTATAAATAATTTTCCATTTCCAAAACCAATTTCTATCAAAACAAACTGATTTAAAGGAAATAATAAAAAAAAATCTAATTTTTGATAATTAAAATCAATACCATATTTTTTCCAACATTTTAAAATACATTTTTTTTTTTTTTCATTTATACGCCTTCGTCTTATTGAATAATTTTTCAATAAAATACAATAACTTAGATTATTATTTTTACAAAATATATCATTTATATAAAAAATCATTGTTTGTCCATATAAAATAATGTTAATATTTCTTTTAAGGAAATAATAAGATATATAATTTTTATATAAAAAATATTGTTTCTAAAAATATATACTTTATTATATCAACCATGATAATACATTAATTATTAAGAGAATATGTTATTTTCACAAAAAATACTTAATTGGTTCCATTTAAATGGAAGAAAGAATTTACCCTGGCAAAAAAAAAATACGTATCTGATATGGTTATCGGAAATTATGTTACAACAAACACAAGTTAAAATAGTTATCCCGTATTTTAAAAAATTTATAAAAATATTTCCTAATGTATTGTCAGTAGCCAATTCTAATATCAATAAAATATTGCATATATGGAGCGGGTTAGGATATTATCAACGAGCTCACAATTTACATAAAACTGCAATAATAATAAAAAATCAATATAATGGAATATTTCCAGATAATTTCACTGAAATAAAAAAATTACCAGGAATAGGACAGTCAACAGCTGGAGCAATTTTATCTTTTTCTTATAATTTTAGATATCCAATTTTAGATAGTAACATTAAGCGAATACTTATACGCTTCCACGGGATTAATATTCAAGATAAAAAAAAAAATCAAATAGATAAAATATTATGGAAATTAATTGATCAATATCTTCCTATTCATAATTCTAGTCAATTTAATCAAGCAATGATGGATATTGGATCATTAATTTGCATACCTTCTAATCCAAAATGTCTCATATGTCCTTTAAAAAAAAATTGTAAATACCAAAGTATTAAAACTCATTTAATAAGAAAAAAAAAACATAAAAAAGATACAATTGGTTTACTATTTTCTATTATTCAATATAACAATATAACTGTTTTACAAAAAAATAATAATATTCTATTTTGGAAAGGATTATTTTATTTTCCTTTTACACTATTTAATATATCAGAACTAAAATGGAAGAAAATCAAAAAAAATAAAAAAAAATTAGAAATAAATCCTTTTATACACCGTATATATAATAAAAAAATATATATCATTCCACAAATTATTCAAATAAAAAAAATTTTTATATTAAATATTTTAAAAATAAAGCAAATATTATTATTTAATATTTTTCAAAAAGAAGAAATTGGTATACCTGCTCCAATGAAAATTTTATTAGACATATTTAAAAAAAAAATCTGGGAAAAAAAATGAAAAAAAAAAAACGTATTGTATTTTGTGATTTCTTTAAAAAAAATAAAGAAGGTTTAGATTATCAATTCTTCCCAGGTAAAATAGGGAAACGAATTTATCAAAACATCTCTAAAGAAGCTTGGGCTTTTTGGATAAAAAAACAAACAAAAATAATAAACGAAAAAAAATTAAACATGTTTCTTGATCAAGATAGAGCATTTTTAGAAAAAGAAATGGAAAATTTTTTATTTTATAAAAAATAAAGAGTTAACTAAAAAAAAATTATTAGAATGTAAATTAATAATCACCAATTATATAAATAAAATATCTTTTAACACAAAGAATTAATTTTAATAATTACATCATTCATATAACTTATTAATTTATCTAATAAAAATAAATTCTTTTCACTATGTACATGCTTAATTTTTAATTTTTGAATACTATCCATATAATTTTTTACAAAATCTGAATTAATTTTTTTTTGACAATATAATTTCCATATTTTTTTTTCATTAGAATTTAAACAATTAACAAAATTACGACCTTTTAATCGAAAAAAAATTTCTTTAGCTCTCGAATCTAAAAATCTAGGGTATAGGTTAATCCATTTTAAAGGTCCTTGTTCATGAATAAATTTGAATAGCAATTTGTCTTTATATGAAAAAAAATCGTAATATAATTTACAATCAATATCATCGTTATTTTTTCTGACATTTTCATGTGAAAATAACGATACAATCCAATTTTTAATTTTTATATTTTTATTCAATAAATAAAAATTTTTTTGACATCGCATATAATTAATTTTTAATCTTTGACAATTATTTACAGAAATAGAATTATAAGAAAAAAAAAGTGGAGATTTATTTAAAGAAATTACTTGTACTCCATAACTAAATAAGTCTTTAATAGTCAAATTATTTTTTAAAATACAATTATAAAGATGAAATATTTTTTTTATTTTTTTAGATAAATTGACGGCGATAATATTATTTTTATATCGAGGATGATAACCTAATATCATAATACAACCAATATTATTATTTTTAGAACCAAAAAAACTAGATATATAAAAAATAGGTTTTTGAAAATTACGAATTAAAAAAGAAAATATATATTTTTTACATGATATTTTATATAAAAAAAAAAGAAAATCTTTATTATAACGATAAAGATGGCGCATTACTAATATGGTAGCCATTACATCAGAACAAGCATCGTGAACAGAATCATGTTTCATATTATTAATAAAAGTGATATCTGATAATTTAAAACTAACTGTTCCGTCAAAATTATGACACCAGAGCATTATATTTGGAAAAAAAATATAAAAAGAACGTAATATATTTAATAAATCCCAACTAAAATTACCATTTTTCCAACTCCATTCGTATGGATCTAATAAATTTCTGTAAAAAAGGTTACGAGTAATTAAATCATCAAATTTAATATTATTATATCCAATAAAGCATATTTTTTTTTTTGAAAAAATATTATAAATTTTTTTAGAAAAAATATATTCATTTAATCCATATATATGAGTATATTGAGGTAAAATTCTAGTAACAAGAATGGAATTGGGGTTAGGTAAATAATCTAAAGGCGGGAAACAAAATAAAACAGTTTTTTTATAAACTATCTTAAAAGTATTATCAGTTTCAAAACAACAGAATTGAGAAATCTTATCTAAAGATACATTAACCCCAAAGGTTTCATAATCATAGAAAATAAAACTATTGTTAGAAAAATTCGTCATAATATTTGCATTATTAAAATAACTATATTTACCATTTTCTTTAAAAATGTATTTTTTAGAAAAATATTATATTATTCTCTCCCCTGACTGGACTCGAACCAGTGACATACGGATTAACAGTCCGCCGTTCTACCAAACTGAACTACAGAGGAATATATTTATTATATAACATATTAAAAGTTATTTGTCAATAAAAATTTTTTTTATAGTTTCTTTTTAAGAACCATAATTACTATTTTATAAATTTATAAAAAAAATATAGATAAGTTTTAAAATTTGTTTTATAATATATATATAATACGTAAAAATATGTAATTAATAAAATTATAGGCCCTTTAGCTCAGTGGTTAGAGCACACGACTCATAATCGTTTGGTCGCAGGTTCAAATCCTGCAAGGGCCATAGCATCTTAAATCTCAATGTATGTAAATATTGATTATGTTTCAATATAAAAATTGAACAATTTAAAAAAACTAAAAATAAAATAATTAAAAACTATTTAAGAGAAATAAATAATCGAGCAATTTTTAATCCAGGATTAATATAAACTTTATATTTACCACAATTCCACAAAGAAATCTTTAATTCAAAAAAACTTGAAAAAGAATTCATAATATTTAAAGGATTTCCAATCACCAGACCATATTTTTTTTTCATATCCTTTAAATAAGTAATAGAATATTTATAAAGCTGATCTGATCTTTTTATTAAAATTCCTGTTGAAATTAACAAAGTTTGACTAGGTAAAATATATTTTTTTTCAAAAATACAGGCTCTTAAAAAAAAAATAATTGTTTTTTGATACTCATATTCTACAAAAGAAAAAACTGTTCCAATACGAGCATCAATAATTTTTATATTTTTTAAAAATAATTTAACATACATACAAATAATCCAATTATATAAATTTTATTTCGAAAGAATCGAAATTGTAAACGTAGTAGACATATTTTTATATGGAGTAAAAATAGCTTGATGTAAACCTAAATAACGCAATAACCCTTTAGGCAAGTGAATCTCATGTTTATGAATTAGTATTCCCATATGATAAAAATTAGAAATAATATCTTTTATTCCAATAGAACCAAATATTTTTTTTTTTTCACTAGATTTCATAAAAAAAACTATAGCGCCAATTGACTTAATTATATTAATTCTTTGAATAGAGTGATTAATTTTTTTTGATTCTTCTTTTTCTTTAAATATCTTATTTTTTTCAAATAATTCAATATTTTCTTTAGTTGCTAATAAAGCTTGTTTAGTAGGAATTAAATAATTCCTTGCATATCCATTTTTAACTTTAATTAATTTTCCTTTTCTTCCTATTTTCCCTATAGTATTTAATAAAATTACTTTCATATTTAATAGCCTTCAGAATATTTAACTAAAAATTATAGAAATAATACTCCCTTTTTACTGATGTTGATCAGTATAAGGAATTAAACCGATAAAACGTGCTCTTTTAATAGCGCGTGACAACTGTCTTTGATATTTTGCTTTAGTTCCAGTAATACGACTAGGAACTATTTTTCCACTTTCAGTAATATAATTTTTTAACATCATAACATCTTTATAGTCTATACACTTAATTCCTTCAGCAGTAAATCGACAAAATTTTCTACGACGAAAATAACGAACCATTTTCTACCTCTTAATTATTTTTAAAATAAAAAATATTTTTAATATTGTCTACAATAATAAAAGATTTAAGAAATCTAATCTCATTTAGAGACTTTCTTAGAGGGGACTTTTGAAAAAGATAATTCTTTTTTATTCTCTTCTTGGTTTTTTAAAATTACAGATATCTCTTTAAATGCAGTAGAACATATTGTTACAAGATGACGCATAATATTCAAATTAAACTTAAAATGATTTTCTAAATATTTCATGCATACTATAGAAACTTCAATATTCATTAAAATATAATGAGCCTGTTGTAATTTTTGAATTGTATAAGCTAAAGAACGTTTACCCCAATTTTCTAAACGATGTATGCGTCCATTTTTAGATAAAATTATTTTTTTATATAACTCAATAATTTTTATAACTTTTTCGCTTTTTTCTGGATAAATCATTAATATGATTTCGTAATGACGCAAAATATTTCTCCTATAAAATATATATCTAACAAAATATTTTTAATAACTCATTTTATAAACATGCAGACAACTAGATAGAAGAAGAATATCTAAGAAAATTGTAATACTTTAATTATTAAAATTAATAAAATAAACTCAACATCACATCTTATCATATTTATGTAGATGAAAAAATTTTATATTTATATGATAATTACAATAATCATTAACATCAACTTTAATTTATACTTTGATAAAATATTTTAAAATACCTTTAATATAAATATATCCTTATGTTATTTTATTATAAAAAATAAAATATTTTTATAATTATCTATCTATTAGAAAATCTATATAAAATGTTTTTTCATTTTAATAAACATTTAAAATAAAATCTTTTAAAAACTTTTATGTTCCATAATCATTCTATGTATAAATAAAAAATTATATTAAAAACTCTAATTACATTGATATTCTAAGAATAGTTTTTTTGATTAAAGTCATTAAAAATTTTATCTGATCATCTTGAATTAAAATGATATTTTTCCAATTAGTTAACCATGTTAATTGATGTTTTACTAAATTGCGAGTTGATTTAATTGTATTATCAATCATTTCTTGATATGTATACTTATTTTCAATATACTTCCACATCTGTTTATAACCAATACTATTAATAGAAGGTAGAGAAATATTTAAATACTTATTTTTATATAAATTACGTACTTCCTGCTCTAACCCTCGATCTAACATGCAATTAAATCGTTTTTTAATATTATTAAATAAAATATTTTTATCGTGCGGGATTAATCCAAATTGAAAAACTTGATATGGAAATTTATTATAAACTGATTTATTTAAAACACTTAATGGAGACCCCCCTGAAACAAAAAATACTTCAACTGCACGTAAAACACGCCGAATATCATTAATATGAAATTTTTTACTAGATAAGAAATCTATTTTTTTTAAAATCTGAAACAAGTTTTCTTTTTTCCCAAAACAAATTTCTTGAAAAATATATTCTCTAATAATAGAATTAGAAGGCGGTAAAAAAGAAAATCCATTTAATAAAACTTTAAAATATAACATAGTTCCACCTACTAATAACGGAATTTTACCAGAATTTACAATCTCTTGAATTTCCTTATGAGCATCATGATAAAAGTCAATAACAGAGTATATTTTCCAAGGATCTATAATATCTACTAATCTATAGGAATAATCTCGTAAATTTTTCTTAGTGGGTTTATCTGTTCCTATATCTAATCCTCGATATACCAATTTTGAATCTACACTCAATAATTCTATTTGTGAAAACCGTCGTTTAATCTTTAAAGCTAATGAACTTTTTCCTATAGCAGTTGGACCCATTAAAAACAATATTATTGACTTTTTTTTCATATTCTTTTCTTATTCTTAATATATGTTATCATTGCTATATAAAATATTCATTAAAAATATATATCATATATACTTCATTTTCTCTTAAATATATATAAATTATATAGATTATCAAATAAAAGATAATTATTTTATAAAAAATTTTTTGTAATTAAATACTTTTAATTAAATTTTATTCCATTTATTAAACAAATTAATTAAACCTTCTGTAGAACTATCATTTTTAATATTAATATTTTTTTTAAAAATATAGTCATATATATTGTTAGCTAAAGATTTTCCTAATTCTACACCCCATTGATCAAAACTATATATATTTAGAATTACGCCTTGAACAAAAACTTTGTGTTCATATAATGCAATTAACGATCCTAAAGAATAAGGAGTGATTTTTTTTAAAAAAATAGAATTTGTTGGTTTATTTCCAGAGCAATACTGATAGTTATTATTATTTTTTGTAAAATTGGTAGAAAAATTATTTTCTTTAAAATAAACGTTATTTCCAAATGCTAACGATTGTGTTTGAGCTAAAAAATTTGAAAATAATTTTTTATGATGGTTACTTACAGGATTATGACTAATTGCAGGTATAATAAAATCACAGGGAATTAAAGTAGTACCTTGATGTAATAATTGAAAAAATGAATGTTGTCCATTAGTGCCAACTTGCCCCCAGACAATTGAACCAGTTTTCCAGGAAACTATACTTCCATTACGATCTATCGATTTTCCATTTGATTCCATAAAACATTGTTGTAAGTATTCCGGAAAAATATGCATATATTGATCGTAAGGAAAAATCGCTTCAGTCTCAGAACAAAAAAAATTTGTATACCAAATACTAATTAAGCCAAGAATAACAGGAATATTGTTAGAAAGTTTACTATGTAAAAAATGCTGATCCATATCATAAGCTCCATTTAACAATCGCTTAAAATTTTTAAACCCAATAGAAAGCGCTATTGATAAACCTGAAGCTGACCACAAAGAATAACGTCCCCCTACCCACTCCCAAAATTTAAAAATATTATGACCCGAAATACCAAAATCCAACGCTGCACTAACATTCTCACATAAAGCAAAAAAATGTTTAGACAAATAACTTGAACAGTTAGTTTTTAAAATACACCAATTTTTTATGTAATTCGCATTACTAAGTGTTTCATCAGTAGAGAAAGATTTTGAAGCTACTAAAAAAATAGAAGTTTCTAAATTAACTGTTCTTAATATATTTTGTACACTGGTACCATCAATATTAGAAAGGTAATGAATTTTTAAATGATTTTTATATATTTTTAATGCTTCTGTTACCATATAAGGGCCTAAATATGAACCACCAATACCAATATTTACTACATCAGTAATTTTTTTTCCAGTATATCCTAACCAAGATCCGTTAATAATTGAATTAGAAAATTTTTTTATTTTTTTTAGTTCTTCCTGAACTAAGTTCATAATATTAAAATCATTTACAATAATTTTATTATTTAAATTATTTCGTAATGCAATATGAAGAACCGAACGATTTTCTGTTTTATTAATCATTCTTCCTAAAAACATACTTTTTATCGCATCCTCTAAAAAACATTCTTTAGCTAGACATAATAATAAATGTAATGTTTCATCAGAAATACGATTTTTAGAAAAATCAACAACTATGCAATCTTTAAAAAAAATAGAATATTTAATAAATCTATTTTTATCTAAATTAAATAAGTGTTTCATATGAACACTTCTAATTTTTAAAAAATGATCTAATAGTTTTTTCCAGGATAATGTCTTAATAGGATTAATATTTTTCATGTATACCCTTATTTATTCAAACTACTGTAACAACCGTTATACTCTAAAAAAATATAATTATTTATCTTTCATAAATAAGACAATATTTATAAAATAATCATTTATCTAAATAAATAGAATCAAAAAAATCTCTATGAATTACTATATTATAGTGTGTATTATATACACAAATATAGATTATGAATTAACTTCATAAATATATAATAATAATTTCACGTATTTACTATTAGTATATATCAATATCAGAACCTAACAAGAATCTTAAAAAAAATTAAGATATTACAAATAAAATCAAACAATTAAATAAATTTATTTTAATACTATATCTTCAAATAATTCTTGCAAAAAAAAAATAATCTTTATATAATCAAAAATAATGATTTATTGCGGGAATAGCTCAGTCGGTAGAGCGCAACCTTGCCAAGGTTGAGGTCGCGAGTTCAAATCTCGTTTCCCGCTCAAGAAAATAGAAATTAATTATTAGTAGTAATAATAAAAAATAATATTTTTATTATTATACATCTTATTAATTTTAAATTAAAATTAAAAATAAATTACTAATTTATTTAAAATTAATAAAGATATTAGTATCTATAATATATAAAATAAAAAAAAACCCACATTTATTCTTAAAATAAATATGTTTATTATTAACCTTAATAAATAAATATTTATTTTATTTCAGAAAAATCAAAACGTTTTTGAAATCTTTGTATTCGCCCTTTAGTATTCATAGTTCTTTGTTTTCCAGTATAAAATGGATGACACTGAGAACACGAATCGAGCATCATATCACTATTCTTTGTAGAAAAAACAGATATTTTGTATCCACAGGAACAAGATGCAAAAATTTTTTGATATTTAGGATGAATATCTTTTTTCATAATGTATTCTCAAAATAAAAATATCTCGTGTAAAGAAATCATATTCCTTATTTAATAAAATTAATCTTACGTAATTAATTTATATAATTAAATATTATTTTTAATATTTAATTATATATGATAAATGTTATTTTTTTTAAAATCAATATTTAATTCTAAAAAATATATAACACAGCTCGCCATAAAAAACCATTAATTATTCTTAAAAATATATATATTAAGAGAAAATTCTACTTATGACTACAATATTAAGTGTACGCGCACACGGTAAAGTAGTAATTGGAGGGGATGGACAGGCTACCTTAGGGCAGACCATCATGAAAAGAAACGTTAAAAAAGTACGAACCGTCTATCGAGGTCAAGTAATTGCAGGATTTGCCGGGGGTACCGCTGATGCATTTACGCTATTTGAACTCTTTGAAAAAAAGCTAGAAAAATATCAAGGACAATTACTACGCTCTGCAATAGAATTAGCAAAAGATTGGAGAACAGATCGATTATTAAGAAAACTAGAAGCTCTTCTAGGAGTTGCAGATAAAAAAAACTCTCTTATCATTACTGGTACTGGAGATGTGATACAACCAGAACATGACATTATTGCAATTGGTTCAGGGGGATTATTTGCACAAGCTGCAGCTTATGCTCTAATTAATAACTCTTCTTTAAGTGCATCTGATATAGTTAAAAAATCTTTAAATATTGCAGCAAATATTTGTATTTATACCAACCATTCCTTTACTATAAAAGAAATATCTTCAGAAAGATAATAAGGAAACATAAATGTCCGACATGACTCCTCGTAAAATTGTAAAAAAATTAGATAAATATATTATTGGACAAAAAAATGCTAAACGCGCTGTTGCTATTGCTTTAAGAAATCGATGGAGAAGAATGCAATTAAATTCAGAATTACGTCATGAAATTACTCCGAAAAATATTTTAATGATTGGACCAACTGGGGTAGGGAAAACTGAAATTGCACGTAGACTCGCTAAACTAGCCAATGCACCTTTTATTAAAGTTGAAGCAACAAAATTTACTGAAGTAGGATATGTAGGAAAGGAAGTTGATTCTATTATTCGCGATCTAACAGATTTAGCTGTTAAAATGATTCGTGTTCAAAATATTGAAAAAAATAAAAAATATGCAAAAAAACTTGCTGAAGAAAAAATTTTAAAGATATTAATACCAACTTCAAATAGTCAATGGGATTTAGATAATAAAAAAAATGAACCGGAAAAAACTATTCAGATTTTTAAAAAAAAATTACGTCAGGGAGAATTAGACGAAAAAGAAATTGAAATAGAAATATCTACATCACCGGTTGGAATTGAAATTATGTCTCCTCCAGGGATGGAAGAATTAACTAATCAATTACAATCTTTATTTCAAAATTTAAGTGGAAAAAAAAAAAATCTACGAAAATTAAAAATAAAAGATGCAATGAAATTGATTACCGAAGAAGAAGCTGCAAAACTTATTAACTTAGAAGAACTAAAAGAACAAGCAATTAACTCAGTAGAACAAAATAGTATCGTCTTTATTGATGAAATTGATAAAATTTGTAGCAGAAGCAACTCTTCTGGATCTAATTCTGACGTATCACGAGAAGGTGTTCAAAGAGACTTATTACCATTAATTGAAGGATGTACTATATCTACTAAACATGGTTCCGTAAAAACTGATCATATCTTGTTTATTGCTTCTGGAGCGTTCCAAACATCTACGCCTTCCGATTTAATCCCAGAATTACAGGGGAGATTACCTATACGTGTTGAACTTAACGCATTAACTATAGAGGATTTTGAAAGAATTCTTACAGAACCAAGTGCAGCAATTACGTTACAATATACTGCATTAATAAAAACTGAAGGGGTAGATATTATTTTTACAAAAAAGGGTATTCGAAAAATAGCAGAAGCTTCCTGGAAAATAAACGAATCTATGGAAAATATTGGAGCGCGTCGGTTGTATACAGTATTAGAAAAATTAATTGAAGACATTTCTTTTTACTGTAATGAACAAAAAGAAAAAAAAATTTATATTGATGAAAATTATGTCAGTCTACATTTAGACAAGCTAATAGAAAATGAAGATTTAAGTAAATTTATTTTATAAAAGAAATATTTTATTATCAATTTATATTGTATATATTTCAATATATGATTAAAAATCATTGCCCATCTTAGACATACGTCTATGATAGGCAATAAATTAAAATAAATTTCATGATTATTTAATAAACACATATATTAAATAAAATGTATTTAAATAACTTATTTGTTTACATAAATATACTTATGTTAATTTATTAATCTTTTCTAATAAAGATTGTAATTTATTTCGCCATTGCATTCTTTCTTCTTGAACTATAATATTTTTTTTTTCTATACTTTCTTTTAAAGAATAAATACTTTTTAATTCTTTTTTTAAATTTTTATTTTTTAACTGCAAATCAATTATTTCTAACTTTAATAATGAAATATAATCTACTGATTTTTGAACTTTAATTTCTAAATCAGAAAATACTCTTAAAACCATAATAATACCATTTTAATATTTAATATTTATTATAAATAAAAAACTATATTTTTAAAAAATATTTATATGTTTTAAAAAATAACTTAAATAAACAATAAATATTTTTTATAAAAAATATTTTTTAAAAAAAAACTGCAACTCATTATTCTAATAATTAAAAATTATATAACATATAAAATATATATCATATTTAAATATAATGTACTTTAAATAAAAACAATAAATATAATATCGGAAATATATATATGAATCCTTGGCTAAAAGCAAATATTATCAATCTAAAAAAATGGAAAAATAATTTATTCACATTAATTTTACAAGCGCCTATAAATTCATTTATTGCAGGTCAATTTACTAAACTTTCATTTATAAATAAAAAAAATAAACGAATACAAAGAGCATATTCTTTTATTAACACTCCTACGGATAAAAATTTAGAATTTTATATTTTGTTAATTAACAATGGTCAGTTAACACCTAAATTATATAATATTTACGATCATGATTTATTTATATCAAAAAATTCTTTTGGTTTTTTTACTCTCTCAGAATTACCTAAAAAAGAAAATTTATGGATGATGGCCACTGGTACTGCTTTAGGCCCTTATTTTTCTATTTTAAGAAACGGAAATGTCTTAAAGAAATTTAAAAAAATAATATTTATTTATGCAGTTAAATACTATATTGATTTAAACTATATCAATTTATTTCAAGAAATAAAAGAAAAATATAGAAAAAATATAACTATCAGAATTATCCTGAGTCAAGAAAAAAAAAAAGAATATTTATATGGAAGAATACCAAATTTAATTGCTTCAGGAGAATTAGAAGAATCAGCTCAGGAATTTTTAGATGCAGAAAAATCACATGTAATGCTATGTGGTAATCCTCAAATGATAAAAGATACACAAAAAATATTATTTTCTATGAAAAATATGAGAAAACATTTTCGGAGAAAATCTGGTCATATCACTAGTGAAAATTATTGGTAATAATATATTGTAAAAGCTTAGTATAATTTTTATCATCAATCATTATTTTAGGAATTGATTCCCGTAGATCACAGGAATCAATTCCAAATACATGCAAAAATAAATTTTATTCTATTATCAACGATGTAACGTATAGAAAACGTAAAATCATTATTGCACAAAAAATGAATATCTCATTTCTGGGGTAGAATTTTTAGAAACAACCATAGCAGCACGAATTCCATATTCACGAATTTCGTGAATATTACCTGAATAAGAAGATTGTAGATTTGCTACTTTGGTCACTGAAACTTTATACACGTCAGGACTAATTTGATCAATTTCATATGTTACGTGTACATTATTAGATTTTCGATATTTTACTTCCGGATAACGCATAGATAAATTTGCCCATGCTGCATCTAATAAACCCGGATGTAAATAAGTAGAAACTAATTGTTGTGCTTCATAATCTCTAATAGAATTTTGAAATTTATCCATTATATCTGGAGCTTGATTAGAAGGAATTTTTTTTCTATTCAAAAAAACTGTTTTATTGTGTATATTATCTAAAAATTTTTGTTCTAACTCACCGGTTCTAGTTAATTCTTTAAAAGAATTATGTAATTGTTCAGCCATTTCAGAAGTTTTGCAAGAAAAATTCTCAGTATGCAAAACATTCCATGTAACATTTGAGTCTTCATGACATTTTAAAGAAGCATCATTAAAATATTTATTAATTTTTTCTTGTTTGGAAATATTTGCATGATTTGAAATATTTATTTGATTATTATAAAATTCTTCTGGAGTCATAGCATCAAAATAGTGGCAAATATTTTTCTTAAATTTTGAATCTGAACGTACAGCATCTTTATTAGAATATTTGATATTTTCTTGATTATATTCGTTCTTAGGAACCATGTAAGCTGTATATTCTTGATTAGCGTTATTAATAATTGCAACATCAACATTTTTTAAATTCTTATTATTTAATACACTGATATTATCAACTTTTTTTATAATTTCTGAGTTAAGATTTATACGAGATCTTATTGAAGAAACTGATGACATAATATTTCTGTCCTTTTATATTTATTAAATACAACATATCAATAAATTAATTTATAAAAATGTTTTTTAAAAAACCAAAATTACAAAAAAATAAAGTAATCAAAAGCATTAAATTTTTTTTGTGTAAAATAATATACATTAAATAAAAAATATAATTTAATTAAAACTATAATTAAAAATATTTAATACTTATTTTAAGTATCTAGAACATAAATTTAAAAATGTATATTATTAAATTTAATTTTAAAAAAAATTAATATAGTTATTTTTCTAATATAAATTTATTTTTTTATTAAAACTATTATTTATATTAGCTGTATATTGCTTATATACTGTACTATATACTAAAAGTCAAATAATAAATGCATTAAAAATAAAATATTTATAAAAAATGCAAAGAAAATAAAAAATACAAAATATTTTCATATAAAAATAATATAACTATATAAATAGTATAGTAAAAACTACTAATAAAAAAAATTATATTTTTCTATGAAAAATATTCTTAATATTTTATAACGCCATCATATACATGCATTGCTTCCCCCGACATATATAAAGTATTTTTTAAATCTCCATCCCAGGAAATTTTTAATTTTCCTTGTAATAATTTTACAGAAACATCATTACATAACTCTTTATTTCTAATTCCTACCGATACGGCCGCACATGCGCCACTACCACACGCTTGAGTTTCACCGACATGTCTTTCATATACACGTAATAAAACTTTATTACAAGAAATAATTTGCATAAAACTAACATTCACACCAACTGGAAATAAAAAATGCTGTGATAATTGTTTTCCTACTTCATATACCGGAGCAGTATTAATATCATCTACTTTTATAACACAATGTGGATTTCCTAATGAAACAACACTGATAGAATAAGATTTGTTTTGAATAAATAAAGAATAATGTAATTTCTCAGTATTTATTAAAAAGGGAATTTTTGAAGGGGAAAAAATAGGTACTCCCATATCTACTTTAAATATATTGTCTTTAATATATTCTAAATATAAACGTCTGTTTTGTGTACTAACACAAATTTTTTTATCATTAAATTTTTTTTTAATAAATAAATAATATGCTAAACATCTAGCCCCGTTGCCACACTGTTCAACTTCTTTACCATTTGCATTAAAAATTCTATAATGAAAATTAGTTTTTAAAAATTTAGATTTTTCAAGAATGAGTAGTTGATCAAAACCAATTCCTAGATATCTATTAGACCATCTTTGTATTAATTTTGAAGAAAAAAAAAAATTATTTTCAGTTGCATCTACTAGAATAAAATCATTTCCCAATCCATGCATTTTTGAAAAATAAACTATATTTTTTCTAGATAACATCAAATTATTCCTTCAAAAAAGAATAAGTAATTCTTCGTATCATATATACGATTTATACTAATATATAAAACTAATATTAATAATATATAAGAATAAATTTTAATGAAAAATTGTTTATTAATAACTAATTTATTAGACAATAGCGCTACAATATTAAAAATAAAAAATATGAAAAAAAACACTTGTTTAATTTTTTTAAAAAACAAACTTTATTTTAAGTAATAAATTTAAATTATTATTTAAACATAATATTTAGAAATTAAAATTTAAAATTATAAAATAAAAAAATATAAATATTTTATTTATTAAAAATTTCAATATATAAAAATATAAATATTAATTTTATTAAACTAATGATAATTATTATAATTATAATTATAGAAATATAATTTTTATCGGCGAAAGAGGATTTGAACCTCTGACCCACTGGTCCCAAACCAGTTGCGCTACCAAGCTGCGCTATTCGCCGATATTATCGTAATAAAAAATATATAAAATAAATAGAAATTATATTTATAATATATTTGTTAAATATAATTATCCCCATAATATTATATGGGGTGGTCAATGGGACTTGAACCCATGACCGCTGGAATCACAATCCAGAGCTCTACCAACTAAGCTATGACCACCAAAAAATTACAAATTGCGTCCGACAGGATTTGAACCTGACACCTTTACTTTCGGAAAGTAATGCTCTATCCATACTGAGCTACGGACGCAAAAGCTATTTATATATTTTATATATAAAAAATAATATTTATTATAGAATATATTTCTTATCTATTAAATATTATATAGTGAAAAGCAAGAAAAATCTAGTATTTTATATATATTTTAATCAATAAAAACAGAAATACATAGGAATTAATTAAAATATTTAGTATTCAAAATAATTATTTAAAATTAAAAGTAAATTAAAATAACAGTGATAAAGAAAATACGGGAAATAATAATTATATCAGTTTAAATAAATATATACTTATTTAAAAAATTGTTATTTTAAATAAAATTTTTTTAATTAAAAATCTAATGATAAAATAGTTACTTAAATACATTTAAATTATGTTATTTTATGATTTTAAAATAATGAAATTTCTATTTGATATAAATAATTTAAAATATATAAATAATTTTTAATTATTATTTAGATCTCTTCATCATATCAAAAAATTCATTATTAGTTTTTGTCATGGAAAGTTTATTAATTAGAAATTCCATAGCATCGATTTCACTCATTGGATGAATAATTTTTCTTAAAATCCACATCTTTTGTAATTCTTCAGGGATAGTCAATAATTCTTCTCTCCTTGTCCCTGAACGATTATAATCAATGGCAGGAAAAACACGTTTTTCTGCTATTTTTCTAGATAATGGGAGTTCCATATTACCAGTTCCTTTAAATTCTTCATAAATTACTTCATCCATTTTAGAACCAGTATCTATTAATGCAGTAGCAATAATAGTTAAACTACCTCCCTCTTTAACATTACGGGCTGCGCCAAAAAATCTTTTAGGTCGATGTAATGCATTTGCATCAACACCTCCTGTTAACACCTTCCCTGAAGCAGGGACAACCGTATTGTATGCTCGTGCTAATCTTGTAATAGAATCCAATAAAATAATTACATCTTTCTTATGTTCTACTAATCGCTTAGCTCTTTCAATTACCATCTCTGCTACTTGAACATGTCTAGAAGCCGGTTCATCAAAAGTAGAGGCCACTACTTCACCTTTTACCAAACGCTGCATTTCAGTTACTTCTTCAGGGCGTTCGTCAATTAACAAAACCATCAAAACGCAATCTGGATGATTATGTGCAATACTTTGAGCTATATTCTGTAACAACATAGTTTTTCCGGCTTTAGGCGGGGCTACAATCAATCCTCTTTGTCCTCTTCCAATAGGAGATGCTAAATCTAAAACGCGGGCAGTTAAATCTTCTTTAGATCCATTACCTCGTTCCATTTTTAATCTAGAATTTGCATGCAGTGGGGTTAAATTTTCAAATAAAATTTTACTACGTGCATTTTCAGGTTGATCATAGTTTACTTTATTTACTTTTAATAAAGCAAAATATCTTTCTCCTTCTTTTGGAGGTCTAATCTTTCCAGAAATTGTATCTCCTGTTCTTAAATTAAAACGACGAATTTGACTAGGTGATACATAAATATCATCAGGTCCAGCTAAATATGAACTATCTGAAGATCTAAGAAAACCAAATCCATCTTGCAAAATTTCTAATACTCCATCTCCAAATATATCTTCTCCACTTTTTGAATGTTGTTTTAATATAGAAAATATAATGTCTTGTTTACGAATTCGCGCTAAATTTTCTAGACCAATTCCTTCACCTAAAATAATAAGTTTTGAAACTGATGTATTTTTTAATTCGGTAAGATTCATAATAGTGAATTTCTTAAGCTATTTAGAAAAAATGTTTATGTAAAACATGTATGCATATAAACATATGAAAAACTATAATGATATTTATTAAAAATATTAAATATACAGTTAATATAAAAAGTATATTGAAGTAAATATATAATTATTTTTATTTATAAATAAAAATAATTTTATTTATAAATAAAATTATTTTTCTATCATACTTGTAATGATAGAATAAAAAATCGATATTTATGTTAATAAATAAAATTTTTAACTTAACCAATTATCTTGTCATCTAAAAATTTTTTTAATTCTATCTTTGATATTACTCCTATTTTTGTTCCAATTATTTTATTTTTATTAAATAATAATAAAGTTGGGATACCTCGAATAGAATATTTCATAGGTATTTTTTTATTCATATCAATATTCATTTTTCCAACAAGAATTTTTTTAAAATACTCATTAGCAATCTCTTCTAATACAGGCGATAAAACTTTACACGGGCCACACCAATCAGCCCAAAAATCTACTAGTACATATTTTTTTTCAGAAAAAATTTTATTTTCAAAATTTTGATCAGTTAATTCGATAATTTTAGTAATTTTCATAAACGCCTTAAGTTATATTTTTTAATAAAAATTTTTAATTATTTAATAAAATCAATAAAGGTTTTATTAATACATTTAAAAATATATAAATTATGAAAAAAAAGAAAAATATTAAAAAATATTATTTTAATTTTAATTAATTAAAATTTTTATATCCAATATAATTCTTCTTTAGGTAATTCAAATAAAAATCGACTTGGTTGCAAATTAATTAACGCTCCAAACTTTTTCTTAGTTTTACAAAAACTAAGAAAAAGTTGTTTTTTAGCTCTAGTAATACCAACATACATTAAACGACGTTCTTCTTTTACATTTTTATCAATAATACTTTTTTGATGAGGTAAAGTTCCCTCTTCTAATCCAATAATACATACTACTGAAAACTCTAACCCTTTAGATGCATGTATTGTCATTAATTGTAACTTATTAGATTTATCTTTAACATTATCTCTAAAAGAATCATTTAATTCACCACAAGTAAATCGTATTAATATATCTTCTAAACAAATAGGTGAATTTAAATGATCACCAGAAAGAGTTTTTTGTAACCAATCAGAAAAAAATATTACTTCTTGTATTTTTCGATTTATCATATTTAAATCTTTATCATTCTGTTTAATCCATTGAAAATAATTAATATCTTGAATCACTTGTTTTAAAATTATTTTTGGATTATCAATTAATAATGATGATAATTTTATTATCCATAAAGTAAAGTTGTTTAAATATAGTGTAGTATTTTTTTTTAACTGTAATTGCATTTTTTTATTTAAACTTGCTTCAAATAAACTAATTTTCTGAATTTTAGCAAATAATTTTAATTTAGATAATGTAACTAGTCCGATTCTTCTATTTGGAGTATTTATGATACGTAAAAAAGCTAAATCATCATTTTGATTAACAATAAGTCTTAAGTATGCCAGTAAATTTTTAATTTCCGATAAATTAAAAAAAGAAAATCCAGAATGAATACAATATGGAATATTTTGAAAAATTAATTCAGACTCTACTATTTTAGCTTGAGAATTACTCCGATATAAAATAGCGTAATCATGATATCTTAAATTATTATTATTTTTATGTGTACAAATATATTTAATAATTTTCTGAGCTTCATTTACTTCATTAACACACATAGATGCATAAATTCTATTACCATAATCTAATTGTGAAAATAATTTTTTATTAAAAACATTAGAATTGTTTGAAATTAAAATATTAGCTGCGTTTAATATACAACCAGAAGATCGATAATTTTGTTCCATTTTAAGAATATTTAAATGAGGAAAATCATCTTTTAATAAATAAAAAATGTCAGGTTGAGCCCCCCTCCATGAGTAAATCGACTGATCATCGTCTCCTACTACAGTAAAATTTGAATTATGGCCACATAATAGTTTAATTAATTTATATTGACTCATATTAATATCTTGATATTCATCAACTAATAAATATTGAACTTTTTCCTGCCATCGTAATCGAGCATCAATATTATTTTTTAGTAAAATCGTTGGAAGAAAAATTAAATCATTAAAATCTAAAATATTATGCCTTTTTAAAAAATTATCATACTGTTCATAAAAAAAAATACATTTTTTTTCTAATGGATTTATTGCAAATTTCCTAGCTATACTAGGATTAAGTAGTTTATTTTTCCAATAGGAAATTTGATGCAGTAATTGTTTTAAAAAAAACAAATTACTGTCATTCTTACTCGTATATATTATATTTTTTAATAAATTTAACTGATCATATTCATCAAATAATGTAAAATTTGATTTTAAACCTAAAATTTTATATTCATTGCGAATAATTTTTAAACCTAACGAATGAAATGTAGATACTAAAATATCTTGGATTTGTTTAACAGTTAATATTTTCAATAAACGCGACTCAATCTCTTTAGCAGCTCTATTGGTAAATGTAACTACAATAATTTTTTTAGGATCATATTGATATATTTGAATTAAAGTAATTAATTTATTAATTATAACACTAGTTTTTCCTGAACCTGCTCCAGCTAAAATTAAACAAGGATCGTTAATAATATGAATAGCTTTTTTTTGAATTTCATTTAATATCATAAATATAACATTATAAAAATAATCTTGAGAATTTATTCATCATAAAAAAATAACTTAATCAATAAATTATATGAACTGTTTTCAATGATTTTATTATGCATTACATCTAGCATGTTTCATGTACAGACGTAATTTTTCTCCAATTCTTTCAATTTTATGTTGATAAGTTAAAGTATTTATTTCTAACAATTTAGAATTACTTATATTTTTCTCTGAAATGGATTCCCCTAAATCCTCACAATTTATAGAAGTTAAAAATTTATTTAAAATAGGGAGAGCTCGCTCTGAAAATAAATAACTTCCATATTCAGCTGTATCTGAAATAACCAAATTCATTTCATATAATCTTTTTCTAGAAATAGTATTTGTAATCAATGGTAATTCATGCAAAGATTCATAATATGCTGATTCTGGAGTAATCCCCGTCTCAATCATAGTTTCAAAAGATAATTCAACACCAGCTTTTAACATTGCTACCATTAACGTACACTTTTCAAAATATTCATAATTTTCTATATTTCGATTAGTATACAAGCAAGCATTTTCAAATTTTGTTTTTTTTAAATCATTTCTCCATATATTTAATTGATAATCTTTATTTTTCCAATCACTCATCATTTTTTTAGAAAAAACTCCAGAAATAATATCATCCATATGCAAAGAAAATAATGGTTTCAATAAATTTTTTAATTTTAATGATAATTCATAAGCTCTAACTTTTGCAGAACTAGATAAACGAGCTAATAAAAGTGTTATCCCGCCTTCTTTCATACATTCAGCTAGTTTTTCCCATCCAAATTGTAAAATTGTTGCAGAATAATCTGAACTGTATCCCTTCTCTATTAAATGGTTATAACATGCTAACGAACAGGCTTGTAGCATCCCACATAAAATGGTTTGTTCTCCCATCAAATCAGATTTTACTTCAGCAACAAAAGAAGATCTTAAAATTCCAGCTTTATGTGAACCTAAACCAAAAGCCCATGCTTTAGCAATATCTAATCCTTTAGAATAAGGATCATTCTTTTTATGTACAGCAATTAAAGCAGGGACACCAAAACCTATTAAAAATTCTTTTCGAACTTCTGTCCCGGGACATTTTGGAGCAACCATAATAACAGTAATATCAGGACGAATACATTCACCTTCTTCAACAATATTAAATCCATGAGAATAACCTAAAACAGATCCATGCTTCATCAAAATTTGTAATTTTTTAACTACATTTGAGTGTTGTTTATCAGGAGTTAAATTAATTACTAAATCAGCATTAGGAATTAATTTTTCATATGTATCTACAAAAAATTTTTCTTTAATAGCATTAGACCATGAAATAGATTTATTTTTTATTGAATCTTCTCGAAGAGCAAAAGAAACTTGATATCCTGAATCTCGTAAATTTAAACCTTGATTTAATCCTTGTGCCCCACACCCAACTATAACAATATTTTTTTTTTTCAAAAATTTATAACATTTAGAAAATTCATTTTTTTTCATTAAAGATCCAGTTTTTAATTCGATTAACTTTTCTCTAAATGAAAGAGAATTAAAAAAATTTGACATTTATTCTTTATCCTTTGTTAATTGTTTTAAAAACAATAAATTAATTCATATACATTTTATTTTTATAAAATTTAGTAAAAATATTGTATTCAAAAATTAATTAATTACTAATAAATTTTACTAATATCTCGAATAGCCCCAGTATCTGCACTAGTAGCTAATAAACTATATATCTTTAATGAATCAGAAATAACCCTAAAACGTCTTTTTGGTGTATATGCTTTTTTACCTCTTTTTTCTTCTATTTTTTTTCTATATTCTAGTTCCTTAGAAGAAACATCTAAACTTAGAATTCGTTTAGGAATATTAATACTAATTATATCCCCATCATAAACTAAAGCAATAAGTCCTTGACTAGCAGCTTCAGGAGAAATATGACCAACAGAAACTCCAGATGTACCCCCGGAAAATCTTCCATCAGTTACCAAAGCACATTTTTTATCTAATCCAACAGATTTTAAATATGTAGTAGGATATAACATTTCTTGCATTCCTGGTCCACCACGTGGTCCTTCATACCTAATAACAATTACATCTCCAGATTTTACCTGATTATTTAATATAGCTTCTACAGCATCATCTTGACTTTCATATACTTTAGCCGGTCCAGAAAAAATCATGTTTTCTTTATCAATAGCAGCTGTTTTAACTATACTTCCGTTAATAGCTAAATTACCTTTTAAAACAGCTAACCCTCCATCTTGATTATAAGCATATTTCTTGGAGCGAATACATCCACTTTTACGATTAGTATCTAATTTAGACCATCTAAATGATTGTGAAAATGGAATAATAGTTTTAATTCCACCCGGACCTGCAGAAAAAAAAGAAAAATTTCTAATGTTATTATTGTTAATAATATTATATTTATTAATGGTATCTAATAATGTCAATCCTAATATATTACGAGCTGAAGTATATAACAAATTCATTTTATTTAATTCAAATAAAATTCCAAAAATTCCCCCAGAACGATGCAAATCCTCTACATGATACTCAGAAGTACTTGGAGATAATTTGCATAAATGTGGAACTTTTCTAGATAAATAATCAATATCTTTCATTGTAAAATTTATTTGAGCTTCATGAGCCATAGCTAATAAATGTAAGATAGTATTAGTGGATCCCCCCATAGCGATATCTAAAATCATAGCATTTTTTAAAGTATGACGCGTTACTATATTTCGTGGTAATACGTTAGTGTTATTATTTAAATAATAATCTTTAGTATTTTTAACAATTATCTTTGCAGCATTTAAAAATAACCTCTTTCGATCACTATGTGTAGCTAAAAGCGTTCCATTTCCCGGTAATGATAAACCAATAGCTTCAGTTAAACAATTCATGGAATTAGCTGTAAACATCCCAGAACAAGAACCGCAAGTGGGGCAAGAGGAGTTTTCAATTTCTGATAACAACTGATCTGAAGTATTTTTATTTGCTCCATGGGAAATAGCATCAACTAAGTCAATTTTTATAAGTTTATTATTTAATTTTATTTTTCCTGCTTCCATTGGCCCACCTGAAACAAATACAGAAGGGATATTTAATCTTAACGCAGCTAATAACATTCCTGGAGTAATTTTATCACAATTAGAAATACAAACCATTGCATCAACACAATGTGCATTAATCATGTATTCAATAGAATCTGCAATTAATTCTCTTGATGGAAGAGAATAAAGCATTCCAGAATGGCCCATTGCTATCCCGTCATCTATAGCAATAGTATTAAACTCTTTAGAAATTCCTCCATATTTTTCTATTTCTAAAGACACTAATTTTCCTAATTTTCGTAAATGTATATGACCTGGTACAAATTCAGTAAACGAGTTAACAACTGCAATAATCGGTTTTCCAAAATCTTGATCGCGAACGCCTGTTGCTCTCCATAGTGCTCTTGCACCAGCCATATTCTTCCCATTAATTGTTGTAGATGAGCGATATATAGGCATACAAGTCACTTCCTTCAATGTAATTTAAAAATATAATTTTTATTATTAATTTAGATATTTTAAAAAATATATTTTAATACAAAATAAGTGTTTTTAATATAATAAAAAATTTAAATTTTTATTAATATCTGATAGGTAAAAATTGATAAGATATATAAAAAGTTTTTTAAAACTTTTTAAATATTAAAATATATGACTGAAAGTTATAAACGTAATATTTAAAATAATAAAATTTCCAGGGGTGGAGGGAATTGAACCCACAACTTTCGGTTTTGGAGACCGATGCTCTACCATATTGAACTACACCCCTAATAAATTAAACTAATCTCAATATTTAATAAAATAAAAATATTCTATTTATAATTATTATACATCAGGAATTAAAAAAATTCAACTAAACAAGATATCTTAAAAATGAATAAAAATATATAATAAAATAGTTAACTGATATTACATAATATATATCACATAATTTTTATTTTATTTACACAGACAGTAAAATAAAATATATAATAACCCTAAAATAGGATATTAAAAAATTTAATTGTTAATTATCAGCTAATATAAGGATCATGAGTTTAATGAAATTACCTATTTATTTAGATTATGCAGCTACAACACCAGTAGACCCTAAAGTAAAAAAAAAGATGAACAAATATTTTTCAATAAACGATATTTTCGGGAATCCAGCATCTAGATCACATAAATTTGGCTGGGAAGCTGAAGAAGCTATCGATATTGCAAGAAATAAAATAGCTAAACTTATTGGAGCGGATTCAAGGGAAATAATTTTTACTTCCGGGGCTACTGAATCCAATAATTTAGCTATTAAAGGAATTTATGATTTTCATGGTAATAAAAAAATACATATTATCACTAGTCAAATAGAACATAAATCTGTTTTGGATTGTTGTAGATTTTTAGAAAATAAAGGATGTTGTATAACATATTTAAAAACTAATAAATATGGTATTATTGACATAGCTGAAATTAAAAAAAAAATTAATAAAAATACATTATTAATTTCAATTATGTACGTTAATAACGAAATTGGATCAATACAAAAAATCAAAAAAATTGGAGATCTTTGTAAAAAAAGGAAAATTTTTTTTCATGTGGATGCTACTCAAAGTATTGGAAAAATTAAAATAGATATAAAAAATTTAAATATTGACTTACTTTCCTTTTCTTCGCATAAAATATATGGACCCAAAGGAATTGGTGCCTTATATATACGAAGAAAACCACGTATTCGATTATCACCTCAAATACATGGAGGTGGACATGAAAGAGGTTTTCGTTCAGGAACACTTCCTGTTCATCAAATCGTAGGTTTTGGAGAGGCATGTAAAATATTAAAAAAAAATATGAAAAAAGATATTTTACATACAAATAGTTTACGACATATTTTATGGAATGGATTAAAAGATATTCCAGAAATATATTTAAATAGTCATTTTGATTATACTATCGGAAACATAATTAATATTAGTTTTAATTTTATTGAAGGTGAGTCATTACTGATGGCTTTAAAAAATTTAGCAGTCTCATCAGGATCAGCATGCACTTCGGCAAGTTTAGAGCCTTCATATGTATTACGAGCTATAGGAGTTAAAGACGAATTAGCCCATAGTTCCATTCGATTTTCCTTAGGTCGCTTTACAACTTTAGAAGAAATTAAATATTCAATTATAGCTATCCGAGAAGCTGTTAATAAATTAAGAAAATTATCTCCGTTATGGGATATGTATAAATCTGGTATTAATATGGATAAAATTATTTGGAATTAATACCTTTATATAAAAGGAAATAGAAATTATGGCTTACAGTAAAAAAGTATTAGATCATTATGAAAATCCAAGAAATGTTGGATCGTTTTCTGAAAAAAAAAAAAATATAGGAACTAGTTTAGTAGGAGCCCCGGCATGTGGAGATGTCATGAAACTGCAAATTAAAGTGAATGATTGTGGAATTATAGAAGACGCTTGTTTTAAAACATATGGATGCGGATCTGCTATTGCTTCTAGTTCATTAATGACAGAATGGGTTAAAGGAAAAACTTTGAAAGAAGCTAAAAAAATAAAAAATACGGATATCGCGAAAGAATTAGAATTACCACCAGTTAAAATTCATTGCTCTATTTTAGCAGAAGATGCTATTAAAAAAGCAATTGCAAATTATCATGAAAAAAAAAAAAAAGAATAAAAAAATTTATATCAGTGCTGAAATAAATTAAATTTTATTCAGCACTATTTTTATAATAAAAATAAATGTTTTTCTAAAAATAAAAATAAAATAAAAAATAAATTTTTATTTTATGTACATATTTAAAAAAGCAAATTATTCAATATAGGTTTTTTAATGAATTACTTTCATTTATTTAAGATTCCTCAAAAATTTAGAATTAATAAAAAAAAATTAGTTGAAAAATTTTATAAGTTACAATTAAAATATCATCCAGATTTTATAAAAAAAAAAGATTTAAATAAAAAAAAAAAAATACTAATATCGATTAAAATTAATCAAGGTTTTAAAGTTTTAAAAAATAAATTTTTAAGAGCAAAACATTTATTAAAAATTAAGAAAAAAAAATATTGCATTAAAGAGGAAAAGTTTTTTAATCAAGATCAAATATTATTTAAACAATTTCAATTACACGAAAAAATAGAAAATATAAAAAAAAAAATAAATTCATTAACAGAAATTAATAATTTAATTGAAAAATTAAATCAAAAAATTAAATTTTATTTTCTAAAATTTAATGAAATGATTAAAAATAAAAAAATTAATTATGCTGAAAAATTTTTATTTAAAATATCATTTTCTTATAAAATTTTAAAAAAAGCAAAAAAATCAAAAAAACAAATATTACATAGGAACAAGAAATGAAAAAAAAAAAAATTGTTGTAGGTATTGATTTTGGGACTACATATTGCTTGATGTCTGTTGTTGAAAATAAAAAAGTAAAAATTATTACAGGATTAGATAAGAAAAATATGTTTCCTTCAATTTTACATATGCAAGAAAAAAAAATTTCTATAGGTTGGGAAGCGAAAAAGTTTATATCTACAGACCCCGCTAACACTATTTCATCTATTAAACGATTTATTGGAATATCACTTGAAGAGATAAATAAAAGAAAATTAAATATTCCATACACAATATCTATAAACAATAAAAATGAATTAATGTTTCATACAAATACTGGAAAAATTACTGTTTCTTTCATTATTCAACAATTTTTTAAGTACATTAAAAGCATAATAGAAAAAAAATCTGACAAAATTATTTCTGGTGTAGTAATTACAGTTCCAGCTTATTTTAATAATATACAAAAAAATATAATACGAAAATCAGCAGAAGAAACCGAATTAAAAGTACTACGTTTACTCAATGAACCTACAGCTGCTGCCATTGCTTATGGATTAGAAAAAAAAAGAGAAGGAATAATATGTGTTTATGATTTAGGGGGGGGAACATTTGATGTCTCTATTTTAAGAATATCAAAAGGAATATTTGAAGTTCTTGCTACTAATGGGGATTGTAATTTGGGTGGGGATGATTTTGATTTTTTGTTAGCAAATTTTTTATATTCTCAAATAAAAAACAAAAAAAAAATAGATAATATTCTATTTAAAAAATTACTGATTATTGCAGAACGTTTGAAAATTAAATTAAGTAAAAAAGAAAATGTAGAAATAAAATTTCTAAATAAAAAAATAACTTGTTCACAAATAGAATTTAATGAATTAATTAAAACACATATTCAAAAGACTATAAAATTAATAAAGATTGCATTGCATGATGCAGATGTCGATGTAAATGAAGTAAATGATGTAATTTTAGTAGGTGGTTCAACATATATTCCTTTTGTTCGAAATAGTATTTATTCTTTTTTTAATCTTAAACCATTAGTTTTAATTAATCCAGTAGAAGTGGTTGCAAGAGGAGCAGGGTTACATGCAGATTTTTTAAATCATAACAAAAAAAATAAAAATAATTCTATTTTACTTTTAGATGTTATCCCAATTTCCATTGGAATTGAATTAATGGGCGGGATAATGGAAAAAATGCTAAAAAAGAATACTACAATTCCTACTGAAACTAATAGAATATTTACTACTTTTAAAAATTATCAAACAGGATTTTGTATAAATATTTTTCAAGGGGAAGATAAATATGTAAAAAATTGTACTTTATTAAAAAAATTTAAAATTAAAAATTTACCACCTAAACTAGCAGGAAAAATAAAAATTCTTGTAATATTTCGTATAAATGTAGACGGATTATTGACTGTTATTATTCAAGAAAAAAAAATTAATTTTGAACAAAATATTGAAATTGATACAATCTATTTTAGAACAAAATTATACAAAAGAAAAAAATAAGGTTTTTTTATAAATATATAAATTTTGTAGAATTAAATTTATTAATTTTATATTACATTATTCAGAGAAAAAAAATGCCAAATATAATTTTTCATCCACAAAAATTTATTTTACCAAACGGTTTATCTGTTAAGGGTAAAATCGGTGATACTATTCTTGATATTGCGCTAAAAAATAAAATAAAAATGGAGCATGCTTGTGAAAAGTCATGTGCATGTTGTACATGTCATTGTATCATCAGAAAAGGTTTTTATTCTTTATCCCCTTGTAAGGAAAAGGAAGAGGATTTACTAGATAAGGCTTGGGGTTTAGAAAAATATAGTCGTTTAGGTTGTCAAGCACGATTAGGAAAAGAAGATATTGAGGTAGAAATTCCATTATATACAGTTAATCACGTGAAAGAATCTAATTAATTTTTTTTTTATTATTATAATATGGATTATCACCATTCTTAAAAAATAATCGAATGGGTGTATTCGGGATTTGTAATTCTTTTTGTAAAAAATGCATCAAATATTTTTTATATGTTTGAGGAATATAATTAGTATTATTTCCATGTATTATAATAAATATTGGTTTTTTACCGCCTAAATGTGCATACTTTAAACGTATTACTTTTCCTGTTGCACCCAGAGGAATTGGGTGTTGTAGTATTGCTTTTTTAATTATATTTGTTAAATATGAAGGATTAAATTCTTGAATTGTTTCTTTATAAACAATTAAAATATAAGAAAAAAGATTTTTAAATCCCTCTTTGTATAATGCAGAGACATATAATATTTTAATATTTTTAATAAATTTTAAACGAAAATTCATAATACTCTGAATTTTTTTTTTATTATTTTTTTTAATTAAATCCCATTTATTTACTAAAATAAAAAATGAACAACCTTTTTTAATTAAATTGCCAATAATTGATAAATCCTGAGAACATATTCCAGTAGATGCATCAATTATCATAATAATAATGTTATTTTTTTTTATTTCTTGTATTAATTTAATATAAGAAACTTTTTCTAATTTAGTATTATTTTTTTTTTTTATTCCTGCTGTATCTGTAAAAATATATTCTATATTTTTTTTTTTAACTGTAATTTTTATAATATCTCGAGTAGTACCAGGTATATTGCTTGTTATCATTCTATTTTTTTTTGAAACAAAATTAATAATAGAAGATTTTCCTACATTAGGTTTACCAATTAAACAAATATTTATTTTGCAAATAATATTTTTTTTTTCATTAAGTTTAACATCTTTGATTTTTTCTTTTTTTTTAATTTTATTCCAAATATAAATTATCTTTTTTAATGTTTTATTGATCCCTATTCGATGCAAAATAGAAATTAAACAAAAATCTTTTATTCCAAATTCATAAAAATCAATTATATTATCTTTTCTTTTTAAAAAATCAATTTTGTTTATTAACAATAAAATTTTTTTATTTTTTTTTCTTAATTTTTTAAGTATTAAATAATCTAATTTTGTAATACCTGTATAAATATCAACAATAAAAATTATAAAATTTGATTCTTTAATTGATTTTTTTGTTTGTTGATACGATTCTTTTTGAATTAAATCAATATTTTTTTTATTTTTAAAATTTTCAATTCCAGCTGTATCTATGATGCAAAAATTAGTATTTTTAATTGTAAAATAGCCATAATTACGGTCTCTAGTAGTTTTTTCGGACTTATCTACCAATGACTGACGAGATTGAGTTAATAAATTAAATAAACTCGATTTACCTACATTAGAGCGTCCAATTAAAGAAATAACTGGAATCATTTTATATTTCTCTTTTTAGAAAGTAGAATATTTTTATAATTTTCAAATACAATTTTCCAAGAATCATCTTTTACATGTTTAATAACTTTTAAAGCTAAAGAAAAATCTTTTTTTTTAATATAAATTTTTACTAAATTTAATTTAGTTAAATAAATTAAATTTTCTTCAGGATTAAAAGATAAAATTTTTTTTAATATTTTAATAGAATTATTATATTTATGCTGAACAAAATATTTTTTTGCAAGATTCATTCCAACTAAAATACCGTAAATATTTTTATTTTTCTTAAAAAACAATATTTCTTTTTTAGTTATTTTAAGATTTTTTTCTTCATTAAGATCTACTATATTTTTAAATTCTTCTATTATTTTTTCATGATTTATTTTTATATTTTTTTTTTGTATTAAAAATGTACAGATTGATAATACAAATAAAAAAAACAAAAAAATCAAAAAAAAAATTTTTTTATATTTCAAAAAAACATTTTTTTTTTTCATATTTATTCTTTTAAGAAATTATTTTTTTCTAAATTTTATTTAAAATACCATATTTAATTTTTTTTTTCTACATATTTTTATATATTTTTATATATATATATATATATTATAAATAAATATATATATATTATAAATACGTACATATATAATATATGTATTTATACATAAGTACACACATATGTGTAAATACATATAAATATGTATTTACACATATG
>NZ_LR025086.1 GCF_900560745.1 Buchnera aphidicola (Cinara strobi)
AAAAATGCAAAAAAACATTTAAAAAAAAAAAAAAAAGAAAAGACATACTATATTTTATATAGTATACTTTTATTTAGTAAATTTTTTTATTTAAAAATTTTTAACCAAGGTTGACAAGAAGGTAATAATGAAAGAATCTTATGTAATCGCTGTTCTCCCCGGTGATGGAATTGGCCCTGAAGTTATGTTAGAGGCTTATAAAATTTTAGAGGTTATAAATAATAATTTAAATGTAAAAATACATACTAATGAACTCCCTATAGGTGGTTTTGCAATTGATACCTGCGGGACCCCATTTCCTAAAAAAACATTAGACGGATGTATTAAATCGGACGCTATTTTATTTGGTTCTGTAGGAGGAGAACAATGGTCTCATTTACCTCGTGACAAACAGCCCGAGAGAGGCGCTTTATTGCCTCTTAGACAATTTTTTGATTTGTTTGTAAACATTAGGCCTATTAAACTAAATGCTGCTTTAAAACAGCTTTCTCCGCTGCGAGGGAGGGTTATAAAAGATGGATTTGATATCTTATGTGTTCGTGAGTTAATTGGTGGTATATATTTTGGTTTACCTAAAGGACGAAATACTTTTGATAAAAAAAATATTTCAGCATTTGATACAGAAATTTATTCTACAAAAGAAATTGAAAGAATTGCTAATATTGCGTTTAAATTATCTTTAAAAAGAAAAAAAAAAGTATTTTCTATAGATAAAGCAAATGTTTTAGAAAGTTCGGTTTTATGGAGAGAGGTAGTAACAAAAGTTTCTAAAAATTTCCCAGATGTTCAATTAAATCACTTATATGTAGATAATGCAGCCATGCAGCTGATTAGCAATCCTTCTCAATTTGATGTTATACTATGTTCTAATTTATTTGGAGATATATTATCAGATGAATGTGCTATTTTAACTGGGTCTATTGGAATGTTACCATCTGCTAGTTTAAATAAAAATTTTTTTGGATTATTTGAACCAGCCGGGGGCTCTGCGCCAAATTTAAAAGGTAAAAAGTTAGCTAATCCTATTGCTCAAATTTTATCTTTATCTCTTTTATTAAAATATTCCCTAAATTTAAATATTATAGCTGAATATATTGAGTTAGCAGTTATAAATACTTTAAAAAAAGGTTATCGTACTTTTGACATTTCTAATGGTCAAGATTATTTATCAACAGATCAAATGGGAACTAAAATTGCACAAACACTATCTGAGATTATAAAATAAATGAATACAACATTATACCAAAAGATATTTAATTCACATTTAATATATGAAAATAAAAATATAACTCCAATTATTTATATTGATTTACATTTGATTCATGAAGTAACATCTCCTCAGGCATTTGAAGGATTGCGTGTAAAAAATAGAACTGTTCGCTGTCCAAACAAAACTATTGCTACCATGGATCATAATGTTCCTACTATTTCAAGGAATATTAATGATTCTTCTGAAATGGCGCAATTGCAAATGCAAACATTAATAAAAAATTGTAAAGAATCAAAAATTTCTTGTTATCAATTAGATGATATTAATCAAGGAATTGTACATATTGTTGGCCCTGAGCAAGGAATGACCTTACCTGGAATGACAATTGTTTGCGGTGATTCACATACATCTACACATGGTGCATTTGGGGCGCTAGCTTTTGGTATTGGGACTTCTGAGGTAGAGCATGTTCTTGCTACTCAAACTTTACCTCAAAATCGCATGAAAAATATGAAAATATATATTTATGGTCAATTAAATAAAAATGTATATGCAAAAGATATAATCTTAAAAATTATTAATAACATAGGTGTTTCAGGAGGGGTTGGTTATGTTGTTGAATTTACAGGTCCTATCATAAAAAATATGAGCATGGAAAGTCGAATGACAATTTGTAATATGGCTATTGAGATGGGAGCAAAATCCGGAATTATTCAGCCTGACTCTATAACTTATGAGTATTTACAAAATAGAAATTTTTCTCCTAAGAATCGTTCTTGGAGTGAGTATAAAAGATTATGGAATTCTCTTAAATCTGATCCAGAATCTGTTTTTGAAAAAGATATTTCTATAGACATATCTTCTTTATCTCCTCAAATTACCTGGGGGACTAATCCTTCTCAAGTAATGGATATTGATGCTAATATTCCTGAATTAAAATCTTTTAGTGATTCAAATACACGAGAAGATGTAAAAAAATCTTTAGATTATATGGGATTAAATCCTGGTTCTAGTTTATTAGATCTCCCAGTAGATAAAGTTTTTATTGGTTCTTGTACTAATTCTCGTATTGAGGATTTAAGAGTCGTAGCTTCTGTAGTAAAAAATAAAGTAATTTCTAGTAAAGTTGACGCTTTTATTGTTCCAGGTTCTGGTTTAGTAAAAAGACAAGCAGAACAGGAAGGTCTGGATAAAGTATTTAAAAGATCTGGTTTTCAATGGAGGCATCCTGGTTGTTCAATGTGTTTAGGTATGAATGAAGATCAATTGAAACCTAAAGAAAGATGCGCTTCTACTAGTAACAGAAATTTTGAGGGAAGGCAGGGGGTACTAGGGCGAACTCATTTAATGAGCCCGTGGCTAGCTGCTCAAACTGCTTTATATGGAAAATTTGTTAATGTTAATAATTTTCCTCATAAAAACCATATTTAAGACGATTCTATTTATTATGCAAAATTTTACAAAATATGTTGGAATTGTTGCTCCTTTTGAGGCATCAAATATTGATACGGATATAATTATCCCCAAACAGTTTTTACAAAAAATAACTAAAACTGGATTTGGAAAACATTTATTTCATAACTGGAGATTTTCAGACGATTGTGGTTTTGTGGAAAATCCTCAATTTATTTTAAATAAAAAAGATTATCGAAATGCTAGTATTTTATTAACACGTAATAATTTTGGATGCGGTTCTTCAAGGGAACACGCTGTTTGGGCTTTAACGGGATATGGTTTTAAAGTAATTATTGCTCATAGTTTTTCTGATATTTTTTTAAATAATTGTCTCAATAATAGATTGTTGCTGATTTCTTTGTCTAATTCAATAATAGATAAAATGTTCTTTATAGTAAACAATAATATAGGCATCAACTGCACTGTTGACCTGTTAAAAGAAAAAATATTTATAGGTAAACATCATTTTTCTTTTATTATTGACTGTGTTAAAAAACAATCCATTATGTATGGTTTTGATAATATTGATTATACATTGAAGCATGAAAAGAAAATTAAATTATATGAAAAAATTAATAAACAATATGATTTAATTTAATTTTTTTATTATTTTTTATTTCATCAAATATTTAAATCCTCAGATTTTTTTTTAAAAAAATAAATTTCTGAGGGTTATAAAAAATAATTTTAAGAGAAAAATTTATACATAAAATAATAAAAAATTAGCTTAATAAGCTTTAGATTTATTATAAATAAATAACAGAAAAGAAAGGTTTGTATAATATGAATAAAAAAATAATTATTTTTGATACTACATTACGCGACGGGGAACAAGCGTTACAGGCAAGTTTAAATGTACATGCAAAAATACAAATTGCATTAGCTTTAGAGCGTATGGGGATAGATATTATCGAGGTAGGTTTCCCTATTTCTTCACCCGGAGATTTTAAATCTATTCAATCTATTTCAAAAATTATTAAAAATAGTAAAATATGTAGTCTAGCTCGCTGTTTACCTAAAGATATTGATGTTGCAGCAGAATCTATGCAAAGTGCTAAAAATTTTAGAATTCATCTTTTTCTAGGTACTTCTAATTTACATATATCTTCTAAATTAAAAAAAAATTTTGATGAAATAAAAGATATGGCAGTTTCTTCTATAAAAAGAGCAAAAAAATATACTGATGACATTGAATTTTCATGTGAGGATGCCGGACGTACTTCGCTAGATAACTTATGTAATATTGTAGAAACTGTTATTTCGGCTGGAGTAAATACTATTAATATACCAGATACAGTTGGATATACTACCCCAACTCAATTTAAAAATATAATTGATACTTTATTTCATCGTGTTACAAATATAGATCAAGCTATTGTTTCTGTTCATTGTCATAATGACTTAGGAATGGCTGTAGGTAATTCTATTAGCGCTGTTGAAGCAGGGGCTAGACAAATCGAAGGTACTATTAATGGATTAGGTGAACGAGCTGGGAATACAGCTTTAGAAGAAGTTGTTATGGCGTTAAATATTCATAAAAAATCCTTACATACATTTACTAATATTAATTTTAAAGAAATTTATAAAACTAGCAAAATTGTTAGTCAATTCTGTAATATGCCTGTTTCTTCAAATAAAGCTATTGTAGGAAAAAATGCATTTTCACATTCCTCAGGAATTCATCAAGACGGTGTATTAAAGAACAGAGAGAATTATGAAATAATAGATCCTATTTCTATTGGTTTAAATAATTGTAAATTAAATTTAACATCTCGATCAGGTCGAGCGGCAGTTGAGTATCGAATGAAGGAAATGGGATATCATCATTATGATTATAATTTAAATGAATTATATATTGATTTTTTAAAATTAGCTGATAAAAAAGGTCGAGTATTTGACTACGATTTAGAGGCTTTAGCTTTTTTTAAGAAACAGCAAAATATTGAAGAATATTTCAAACTAGAATATTTCGATGTACAATCTAAATTGTCTGGTTTATCTGTAGCATCTATTGTTTTAATGTGTGGATCTAAAATTAATATTCAAAAATCTACTACAAATAACGGACCCGTCGACGCTATTTATCAAGCTTTAAGTAAAGCAACTTTATATCCAATACTTTTAAAAAAATTTAACTTAGTGGCTAACAGTGAAGGAGAAGATGCTTTGGGTAAAGTTGACATTGTTGTTCAATATAAATCACGTAATTTTCATGGAGTAGGGTTAGCTACTGATATTATAGAAGCTTCGGCTCAAGCTATGGTTAATGCTTTTAATTATATTTGGAAATCTACACAAGTAGATAAGGAGTTAGAAAAACTTCATAAATGAAAAATTACATATAGAATTTCGATGTCTTTAATTTTAAAGAGATTTATTTAATTTTTTTTAAAACTGTTTTTATATATAGTATGTATTTTAATTTAAATAATATTTTTTTAGTAACTTTTTGAGGTTAATTAAATTATTTTATTTTTTAATATTAAAAAGTATATAAAACCCCTGTTTATAATTTACTTCCTTTTTGATGACTAAAATATAGGAATAATTTGTGTTAAAAAAAAGATACGTGTATAATCCATACCCGAAATTTATTCAACCCGGGAATCATAAAAAAAGACCGGCTTTTATTAGATACGCTATGAAGCGTGCTGCTCAAGTAGATGTTGCTCGTAATGAAATATACTGCACTAATAGAAAAAATAAGGTTTCAGAACGTCTGATAGTATTTCGAAAGAGACGATTAAATGAGCATCGCGCGCGCGCATTGCGCGCGATGGTTCAAGCAATGTTATATCACTTTAATATTGTTTCTACATTAGTGATGGCTTCAGTAGAAAAATTATCTGATGTATGTGGTTTATCAACTTATTCTAGTACAGGAAATAAGTCCATTACTCGAGCATCACGATTAATTACAAAATTCATGGAACCTATAGGTTTAATTAAATGTCAAAAAGTATGGGATCATGTTTTAGGGATATATGTTCCAAAGATTATTTTTTTAAAACCTTTATTTTTTATGTTATTTAATATTTCAAAAGAAAAATTCATTGATATTCGAATAAAACAACTACATTGGATTAATAATCAATTAATAAAAAAAAATCAACCCCCGATTACCTTTCCTGAAGCTGAACAGCAAGCGAAGGAAAAGCATATTAATTTCGCACTATCTTTTAGACGATCAAAACACTTCTTTAAAAAACAAAAAAATAAAGCTTTTAAAATTATACAACTAGAGGAAAAGCATGCTCGATCATATATTTTAAATAATCTTGTTAAAAAATATTCTATTCAAGAATTATGCGAACTTGGTTTAACAAACTTAAAACGAAAAGTAAATTATGAATATTTTAAATTACAGCAATTAACTAAATTTCCTGATCCTTGATATTTTTTAAAAAATATATATATATTATAATATATATTTTATAATAGAAAAAAAAGGGGTTGTTTTTGATAAATTAATTTTTATTCATTTTTTTA
>NZ_LR025087.1 GCF_900560745.1 Buchnera aphidicola (Cinara strobi)
TTATCCACCGGTTATCCACCGGTTATCCACCGGGGAATGGTACTTAGTACAGACATCACTCCTATAGTTTCAAGTTGGAAATCTAATGATTACCATAATGTAGGTAATAGAAATACTTCAGGGTACTGATATGGTCTCCTAGTGCATCTTATGCCCTTATAGTGATGTATATTCCAGATGACCATCATTGATCGGTGTGGCGTAACCACTGCAATGTATCATGCAATAAAATAGACCCCATTGGAGTTAAAATCGATTCGGGATGAAATTGTAATCCACAGACACGATCTAGATAATATTTAACTCCCATCACCATCGTATTGTAGTGCGCATTGATACACAAGGGCATTGGAACAGTAGTACACAATAATGAATGATAACGTGCTACCAGTAATGGATTAGGAAGAGAAGCAAACATATCCTTTTGATCATGGGTAATATAAGATGTTTTTCCATGCACCATTTCTGGGGCAGGATGAATAGTCCCCCCATACGACTGTACTAATGCTTGATGTCCTAAACAAATCCCTAAAATGGGTACTTTTCCTTTAAAAAGTTCAATAACCTGGAGCAAGGATCCAGCAGTGTTCGGAATTCCAGGTCCGGGAGAAAGAACGATAACGGGTTGGTCCATATTAGCTATTGCATCAGTTAATACATGTAATGCTACAGTATTTCGATATACCAATACACGTTGATGAAACGATTGTAGAGAATCTACTAAATTGTATGTAAATGAGTCAAGGTTATCTAGCAAGAGAACATCAGACATAAAATTTTCCTCTATCCCGTTGATGTGTATGAATAATAGATTGTAATACTGCTTGTGCTTTATTGGTGCTTTCTAATACTTCATCAGTTGTAACAGAATCATATACAATCCCCGCTCCAGATTGTATGGTTGCTCGATGATCTCGAACAAAGGCAGAACGAATAACAATACAGGCATCAAAAGACCCATCTCCAGTAAAATAACCTACTGAACCCCCATAAGATCCTCTGCATACTGGTTCGGATTGCGCAATGAGTTGCATGGCTCGTAATTTAGGAGCCCCCGTTAATGTTCCCATGTTCATACAAGATTGATATGCATGGAAAATATCTAGATCTGCACGTAGAATTCCGGTAACGTGAGACACCAAATGCATTACATGAGAATATTTTTCTACAGCCATTAATTGAGACACATGGCGACTATTGTATTGACAAACTTTTGCTAAATCATTACGCGCTAAATCTACTAGCATTAAATGCTCAGATAACTCTTTCTGATTGGTACGTAATGATAATTCAATGCGATTGTCTAAATCTAAATCGATGCTTCCATTTACATGTAAGCCACGGGAACGCGTTCCAGCAATTGGATGCAACGCAATAATTCGATGATTCGCATCATATTTCAGATAACTTTCAGGGGAAGCGCCAAATAATATAAAATGTTTATCTTGCATAAAAAACATGTATGGGCTGGGGTTGTTTCGTTTTAGAATGCGATACGTTAATAACGGATGGGTACAAGAGCAATAAAACTGACGCGATGGAACAACCTGAAATACCTCTCCTTGAGCAATAAAAACACGCATCTGATTAATCATGTGTGCATATTGAATATCGTTGATATTGGTAGTAACAGTAATTTTTTTCAAGGGCGCTGGAGGAATAATAGAGAATGTGTTCATACGCATGCAATCATCGACTTGCTGAATGCGTGCGCACAATCGATTTCGTTCTGACGATTTAGACGAAAAAGAATACGCTTGTATAACAGCGGTTTTGTGTTGATGATTGATCGTAATAACTGACTCCGCTAAATAAAAACATATGTCTGGGCAAGGAGAGGGATGATTATTTTTCGGGACATCTTCAAAAGAATGGATTAAATCATATGCAAATAAACCTCCTAAAAATAATGTTTTCCACTCCTTCAAAGATCCTTGTATCACCTGTACTATCCAGCGAAAACAATCAAAAATAGACGTTTGAATCAGGCGCTGGTGTTCTTCATCAGTCGATATCGTATGTCGCAAAAAACGAATGTTAAGACGTGTCTCAGTACGTTCCACCATCATGGATGAGGGTACAACGGAATCAAGTAAAGGAAGTAGGCTAGATCCATTGTGACTCAATGCTTGAATAGTTACAATATTATTAATAGCCGTAATACGGAGAGCGCTGTCCACGATTAATTTACTTTCTATTTTTTCGTAATTACGTACAGCTGATGATTCCAATAAAAGTGTATTCGTACGTCCTTGACATAATTGATAAAACACCTTAGCTGGATCAGAGTGATAACGAATCCTTTTTTTCCAACTGAACATGATGGGTAGATGTGCCATTATAAATTCTCCGTTTAAATCAATCTAAATAAAGAGGAGTACGGGATGGAGTATAAAGCAGAATGTAGAATGTATTTCGAGGCATTTTAAATGTTATTCACGTGTGGTTATTGTTCATTATGAAAATTATGACATGAACGTATATTATTATTATTATTATTATTAATACAATATTAATGGATTAATATCTATTAAACATTATAGATGTTATTAATATATAATGATATATACAGTATTATTGCATCTATTCAATAGAATCCAACTGCTCTGGACTGTTTGTTGTCGGGAGAAATCGAATTAAGGTTTATTGCATTCATAATTCAATCATGTGCCAGTAGATACCGGTAGAATTGAGGAACCAGTGAGTTACTCTTCACCGGTTATCCACCGGTTATCCACCGG